>JAOBJL010000001.1 GCA_025728545.1 Candidatus Lightella neohaematopini | reverse complement strand
TATATTCTATTAGAATTAAAAATTAATTTTTTTAATTAAAAAATAAAAAAAACAAGCACATTAATTATTATTAGTAATTTAATAAAATTATCTGTACTTACCTAGTAAGTATTACGAATTTTGATTAAGTAGTTCAGTTAAATTAGCAGACGCTTCATCTGGAGTAATCTTATGTTTACGACGACGACTACGTTCTTTATGATACGCATAACCGGTACCAGCAGGGATTAATCTACCAACAATAACATTTTCCTTTAATCCATGTAATTCATCTATTTTACCACTTACTGCTGATTCAGTTAGTACTCTAGTAGTTTCTTGAAATGATGCTGCAGAAATAAATGATTCTGTTGTTAATGATGCTTTTGTAATACCTAATAATTCTCTTTTATATATAATTTCTTTTTGTTTATTTTTTTTAAGTAGGATATTATTAATTTTAATTTTAGCATATTCTACTTGTTCACCACTTAAGAAATTAGAATCACCACCATCAATAACTGTAGCTTTACGTAACATTTGTCTAATAATTACTTCAATATGTTTATCATTAATTTTTACTCCTTGTAATCGATATACATCCTGCACTTCATTAACAATATATCTAGTTACTTCATGTATTCCTCTAAGACGTAATATATCTTGTGGAGTTTCAGGACCATCAGAAATAATATCGCCTTTTTCTATATATTCCCCTTCAAAAACATTTAATTGTCTCCACTTAGGAATCATTTCCTCGTGTTCGTATTTATTATCATTAGTAGATGTTATTATTAATCTTCTTTTTCCTTTTGTTTCTTTACCGAATGAAATAATACCACTAATTTCTGCTAATATAGCTGGTTCTTTAGGGCGACGAGCTTCAAATAAATCAGCTACTCTAGGTAATCCACCAGTAATATCTTTAGTACTAATAGTAGCTTGTGGAACTTTTGCTAAAACATCACCCTTATTAATTTTAGTACCATCTTCTAATTGAATAATAGCTTTACCTGGTAAAAAATAATGAGCTGGTAAATCTGTTCCAGGTAATAAAATATCTTTTCCTTGACTACTAATAATATGTAGTGCTGGTCTTAAATCTTTACTACTACTAATACGTTCAGCGGTATCTAAAACTATAATAGAAGTTAAACCTGTTAATTCATCAGTCTGTCTTATAATTGTTTGTCCATCTATCATATCAACGAATTTTATTATACCACTAACTTCTGTAAGTATTGGAACACTATGAGGATCCCAATAAGCTATAATTTCCCCAGATTCAATAAAATCACTATGATTTTTATTTATAGTAGCACCATAAGGTATTCTATGTTTTTCTTTAATACGACCTAATTCATCTACAATTTTTAATTCTGCATTACGAGAAGTTACAATTAATTTATTAGTAATATTAATTACTGATTTTATATTTTCTAGATTTAAAAAACCACTATATTTAATTTGTATACTAGAATCAACAGTTACTCTTGATGCAGCACCACCTATATGAAAAGTACGCATAGTTAATTGTGTTCCTGGCTCTCCTATAGATTGAGCAGCAATAACTCCGATAGCTTCTCCTTTATTAACTAAACTTCCTCTAGCTAAATCTCTACCATAACATTTAGCACATACACCAAAATTAGTATTGCAAGTTACCACTGATCGTACTTTTATACTATCTACAGAATACTTATTTATCATCTCACAATGTAATTCATTTAATAAAGTATTAGCTTGTATAAGTATATTTTTAGTTCCAGGAATAGTAATATTATCAATTATTATACGCCCTAGTACTCGATCACTTAATGATTCTTTAATATCATTATCAGTAATAATATTAGTTAGTGTAATACCATCAGTAGTACCACAATCATATTCTATAACTACTAAATCTTGTGCTACATCAACTAATCTTCTAGTTAAATAACCAGAATTAGCTGTCTTTAATGCAGTATCAGCTAATCCTTTACGAGCACCATGTGTGGAAATAAAATACTGTAACACATTTAATCCTTCCCTAAAATTTGCAGTAATAGGAGTTTCTATAATAGAACCATCTGGTTTAGCCATTAATCCTCGCATACCAGCTAATTGTCTAATTTGTGCAGCAGAACCTCTAGCTCCCGAGTCAGCCATCATAAAAATATTATTAAATGATGTTTGATATTTTTTTTCACCATTATTAGTAATAATAGTTTCCGTAGATAAATTATCCATCATTGCCCTAGTTACGCGCTCATTAGCAATAGTCCAAATATCGATAATTTTGTTATATCTTTCGCCAGCAGTTACTAATCCAGCCTGAAATTGTTCTTGAATTTCAGCTACTTCAGTTTCTGCTTCAGAAATTATTGAGGTTTTATTCTTTGGAACTAAAATATCATCTATACCAACAGAAACACCAGATTTAGCAGCATAAGCAAATCCAGTATACATAATTTGATCAGCAAACATTACCGTTGCTTTTAGTCCTAATACTCTATAGCATGTATTAATCATATTGGTAATTGCTGATTTTCCTAAAACTTGATTAATTAATTTAAAAGATAATCCTTTTGGAACAATCATCCACAAAATTGCTCTTCCTATAGTGGTATCAACTATACTTACTTGTTTCACAAATGAATTATTAACTAATTTATATTCATTAATTCTTACTCTTACCTTAGCATGTAAATCAACTAACTCATTATGATATAAATATTCTGCTTCTTTTGGACCAGTAATAATCATATTTTCACCTTTACCTTGCACACAATCTTTTGTCATATAATATAAACCTAATACAACATCTTGTGATGGTACAATAATAGGTTCACCATTGGCTGGCGATAATATATTATTAGTAGACATCATTAAAGCACGTGCTTCTAATTGAGCTTCTAATGTCAAAGGAACATGAACAGCCATTTGATCACCATCAAAGTCTGCATTATATGCAGCACATACTAATGGATGTAATTGGATAGCTTTTCCTTCAACTAATACTGGTTCAAATGCTTGAATACCTAAACGATGTAAAGTAGGAGCACGATTTAACATTACTGGATGTTCATGAATTACTTCTTCTAAAATATCCCATACTACTGACTCTTCTTTCTCTACCATTTTTTTTGCAGCTTTAATAGTATTAGCTAAACCGTTAATTTCTAATTTACCATATATAAATGGTTTAAATAGTTCTAAAGCCATTTTTTTTGGTAATCCGCATTGATGTAAATGTAAATACGGACCAACAGTAATTACTGATCTACCAGAATAATCAACCCTTTTTCCTAATAAATTTTGACGAAACCTTCCTTGTTTTCCTTTAATCATATCAGCTAATGATTTTAGTGGTCTTTTATTTGATCCAGTAAGAATTTTTCCCCGACGTCCATTATCTAATAATGCATCTACTGCTTCTTGTAACATACGTTTTTCATTGCGAACGATAATATCAGGAGCTGATAAATCTAATAAACGTTTTAAACGGTTATTACGATTAATTACTCTTCTATATAAATCATTTAAATCAGAAGTAGCAAAACGACCACCATCTAATGGTACTAATGGTCTTAATTCTGGCGGTAAGACTGGTAATACAGTTAATATCATCCATTCTGGTTTATTACCACTTTGAATAAATGATTCTAATAATTTAATACGTTTAGTTATTTTTTTTCTTTTAGTTTCAGAATTAATATTTTTTAATTCACTACGTAAGATATTACATTCTTTACTAAGATCTATCTCTTTTAATAATAATTGTATAGCTTCGGCACCTATTTTTGCATCAAAATCATTACCAAAATTTTCTAAAGCATTAATATACTGTTCTTCAGTTAAAATTTGTCGGTATGATAATCCTGCTATATTAGTACTAGTTACTATATAAGACTCAAAATATAAAATTTTTTCTATATCTTTTAATGGCATATCTAATATTAAACCAATACGAGAAGGTAATGATTTTAAAAACCAGGTATGTGCTGTTGGTGATGCTAATTCAATATGTCCCATTCTTTCACGACGAACTTTTGTTTGTGTTACTTCAACACCACATTTTTCACAAATTATACCTCTATGTTTTAGACGTTTGTATTTACCACATAAACATTCATAGTCCTTAATAGGACCAAAGATTCGAGCACAAAATAATCCATCACGTTCTGGTTTAAAAGTACGATAATTAATTGTTTCTGGTTTTTTTACTTCACCAAATGACCATGAACGTATTACTTCTGGTGAAGCTAAAGAAATTTTAATTTTATCAAATTCATCAACAATATTTTTAAATTTTAAAGAATATGTAAATTTTTCCACTAAATATATCCCTTATATTATTTAATTAATTTTCTTCTAATTCTATATTAATAGCTAAAGAACGTATTTCTTTAAGTAATACATTAAATGATTCTGGTATATTAGGTTCCATAGTATGATTATTATCTACTATATTTTTATACATTTTTGTTCTTCCATTAACATCATCTGATTTAACAGTTAACATTTCTTGTAATGTATATGCAGCTCCGTATGCCTCTAATGCCCAGACTTCCATTTCACCAAATCTTTGACCACCAAACTGAGCTTTACCACCTAATGGTTGTTGTGTTACTAAGCTATATGATCCGGTTGAACGAGCATGCATTTTATCATCTACTAAATGGTTTAATTTTAACATATACATATATCCAACAGTGACTGGTCGTTCAAATTTTTCACCAGTTCTACCATCAAATAAAGTAATTTGTCCTGATGTAGATATATTAGCTAATTTTAATAATTGTTTTATCTCTTCTTCCTTGGCTCCATCAAAAACCGGAGTAGCAATTGGTATTCCATTTTTTAAATTTTTTGCTAACTTAACTATATCATCGTTTGATAAATTATCTAAATCTACTTTTTGTCTTATATTATTACCAACATCATAAACTTGTTGTATAAAATTTTTTATTTCTAAAATATTAGCATTTTGCTTCAACATATCATGAATTCTATTACCAATACATTTTGCTGCCATACCTAAATGAGTTTCTAAAATTTGACCAATATTCATACGTGATGGAACACCTAACGGATTTAATACAACATCAACTGGTACTCCATTTTCATCATAAGGCATATCCTCAATAGGACAAATTTTAGAAATTACTCCTTTATTTCCATGACGACCAGCCATTTTATCTCCAGGTTGGATATATCTTTTTACTGCTAAATATACCTTAACTATTTTTAATATTCCCGGAGCTAAATCATCGCCTTGAGTTATTTTTTTTATTTTTAATTTTAATTGTTTATCAAAATTATGTTTTATATTATTAAATTGTTTGTAAAGTGTTGATAATTTTTGTCTATCAATAGTATTCTTAATATCAATATTAAACCATTCATATTTAGATATTGTGTTAAGTAATTCTGGTTTAATATTATTATTTACCAATAAATTATATACAAAATTAAATAAATTACATTCTAATACTTTTAATTCTTCGGTAAGAGTTTTTCTTATATTCTCTATTTTACTATTTTCAATTTCTAAAGTACGTTTATCCTTCTTGATACCATCTCTAGTAAATATTTGTACATCAATCACAGTACCAAATACTCCGTTTGGTACTCTTAGAGATGAATCTTTTACATCTGATGCTTTTTCTCCAAAAATAGCTCTAAGTAATTTTTCTTCAGGTGTTAATTGCGTTTCACCCTTTGGTGTAACTTTACCTACTAAAATATCTCCACCAATTACTTCAGCCCCAACATAAACTATACCAGATTCGTCTAATTTAGATAATGCAGATTCACTTACATTAGGAATATCTGACGTAATATCTTCTGCTCCTAATTTAGTATCTCTAGCTATACAAGATAATTCTTGAATATGAATAGTAGTAAATCTATCTTGCTGTACTACTTTCTCAGAAATTAACATTGAATCTTCAAAATTATATCCATTCCACGGCATAAAAGCAATACGCATGTTTTGCCCCAAAGCCAATTCACCTAAATCTGTAGCTGGTCCATCTGCTAATACATCACCTTTACTAATTAAATCACCGATATTTACACAAGGAACTTGATTAATACAAGTATTTTGATTAGAACGAGTGTACTTTGTTAAAGTATATATATCAATACCAACATCATCATAGTTAATTTCATTTAAGTTAACTTTAATAATAATTTTCGTTGCGTCTACATATTGTACTGTACCACTTCTATTAGCTATAATAGTTACTCCAGAATCTATCGCAACAATTCTTTCCATACCAGTACCAACTAACGGAGCTTCTGTTTTTAATGTAGGTATTGCTTGACGTTGCATATTTGCCCCCATTAAAGCTCTATTTGCGTCATCATGTTCTAAAAATGGTATTAATGATGCACCAACTGAAACTATTTGTTGAGTTGAGACATCCATATAATGAACTTGATTTTTATTAAATAAACTAGATTCACCCTTATTGCGACAGGTAATAAATTCATCAATAAAATGTCCATTATTATCTATATTAGTATTAGCTTGTGCTATTATATAATTAGCTTCCTCTATTGCAGATAAATAATGAATATTACTAGATACGATACCATTTTTCACAACTCGATATGGAGTTTCAAGAAATCCATAACTATTAATACGAGCATATACAGATAATGAATTAATTAATCCTATATTTGGTCCTTCAGGAGTTTCTATAGGACATACACGACCATAATGAGTAGGATGAACATCTCTTACTTCAAACCCTGCACGTTCTCTTGTTAAACCTCCTGGACCTAAAGCAGAAATACGTCTTTTATGAGTTATTTCTGATAGTGGATTATTTTGATCCATAAATTGTGATAATTGACTAGATCCAAAAAATTCTTTTATTGCAGCAGAAATTGGCTTAGCATTTATAAGTTCTTGAGGTATTAGATTATCTAAATCTCCAAGAGATAACCTTTCTCTTACAGTTTTTTCTACTCTAAGTAAACCAATACGAAATTGATTTTCTGCCATTTCACCTACAGAACGAATACGACGATTACCTAAATGATCAATATCATCTATCTCTCCTTTTCCATTTTTAATATCTATTAATTTTTTTATCACTAATATAATATCTTTTTTTGTAAGTAATCCATTATTGTAATCTTCATTACATGAAAGAGATTTATTAAACTTCATTCTTCCAACTAATGATAAATCATAACGATCATGAGAAAAAAACATATTGTTAAACATATTTTCAATTGTATCTTTTGTAGGTGGCTCTCCAGGTCTAATAATACGATATATTTCTGTTAGAGCTGTTATACGATCATAAGTTTGATCAATTTTCATAGTTTCTGATATAAATGAACCATGATCTAAATCATTAGTAAAAATTGTTTCTATTTGAAAATATTTAGATTTGTTAAGTATTTTTAATATATCTAATGTTATTTTAGTATTTGCTTGTGCTATTAATTTATTATTATCATCAAAGTAATCTTTAGCTAATATTTTACCAATGACATAATCAATTGGTATTTCTATTTCATTTACACAATCGTTTATTAATAATTTAATATGGTTATAAGTAATTCTTCTTCCTTGTTTAACATATATAACGTCATTATTTTTTATATCAAATAATGCAGTTTCTCCTCTTAATCTTTCTGGTACTAATATCATTTTAGCTTGATTATCATTGATATTATAAATTACTTTATCAAAAAATATATCTAATATTTGACTATTATTATAACCTAAGGCATGTAATAATACTGTAACTGGTAACTTTCTTCTTCTATCAATACGTACAAATAAATTATCTTTAGAATCAAATTCAAAGTCTAACCAAGATCCTCTGTAAGGAATAATACGAGCATTATATAATATTTTACCAGAAGAATGAGTTTTTCCTTTATCACTATCAAAAAATACCCCTGGACTACGATGTAGTTGTGATACTACAACACGTTCAATACCATTAATAATAAATGTACCGTTATTTGTCATTAATGGAATTTCTCCCATATAAACTTCTTGTTCCTTCTCATACTTAATTTTATTACTTAATGTATCATTATCATATACTAGTAAACATAATTTTACTTTTAATGATGCTGAATAAGTCATACCTCTAGTTTTACATTCATTAATATCAAAAATTGGTTTTTCAATATAATAACTACGATATTTCAGTATTGCATTTTTATTGTAACTCTTGATAGGAAAAATAGAACGAAAAACTGACTCTAATCCAATTTTACCATTAGGATCATACCTAATAAACTTTTTAAAAGATTCTAATTGAATAGATAAAAGATATGGTATATCTAATATTTGCTGTCTTTTACCAAAGTCTTTACGAATTCTTATCTTTTCAGTATGAGAATATAACATGTTATTAACCTATATTACATAAAAGTAAATAATAAAACCATTATATATATCCTATCTTTTTTAGTAATTTTTTATTTTATTGTGACAGAAGCACCAACTTTCTCTAAATCTTGCTTTATGCTATTTGCATCAACTTTATTTAATGATTCTTTTATTAATACTGGAGCTGATTCAACTAAATCTTTTGCTTCTTTTAAACCTAATCCAGTAACACTACGGATTATTTTAATAACAGAAATTTTATTTGTACCAATTTTATCTAAAAATATACTAAATTCAGTTTGTTCTTCTAATACCTCAGTATTATTTGTTACATTATTTGTTGTATTAGCTACAACATTAAATTTTTTTTCTAACATTGATATTAGTTCACTTATATCAGCTATTGACATGTTACTAATTGCATCTATAATATTTTCTTTAGAGATAGACATAATAATCCTTAATTTATAGTATAAATAACTATTTTAGCTACATTAATGATAATTAACTATAATATAGCTAATTATTTTTTATAAAATTTAATACTTTAAGTAATTTTAGTAAAGAAACTTCTTTTAATAATTTAATAATATTAATAATAGCCTCTTCATATGTTGGCATATTAACTAAATATTGTATTTCTGGTTTATATATAATATTACCATTGTAGCATGCTAATTTTATTTTTAATTTAGTTTTTTTAGAAAAACTATATAACAGACGTGCAGCAATACCAGGATGTTTAGATGAACAAGCAATTAATGTTGGCCCGTTGAATAAATTTGATAAACACTTCAAATTACTATTTTTTTTAATAGCATTATTAATTAAAGTATTTTTTGCTATAAAAATATTAATACTTTGTTTATATGCATCTTTTCTTAAAGAATTAATTTCATTTGCACTAACACCATGATAATCAGCAATAACAATAGATAATACATTATTAAGTAATTTATTAATACTATTTACAATATTAAATTTTTCATTAATATTTAAAACCATAATAAACTCTTTTTATAAAAAATTACCTAATTAAAGTAATTATATTTTTGTTAAAAAAATCAAAACACTAACTATTTTTTAATATATTTAAAAAATTAATACTAATACCAATACCCATTGTTGTAGATAAATGCACTTGGTTTATCAAATTATTTTTGTTTAACATAGATTTATTTTTGATTATTGATAGTATTAATATTTTTAAATTTTCTATTATTTTATTTATATCAAAATTTATTCTACCTATAGAAGTATGTATAATGCCATATTTATCATTATAATAAATAATTTTTCCTAATTTTATTTCATTGATTACCGAAATAATATCATTAGTAACAGTACCTAATTTAGGATTAGGCATAATATTTCTTGGACCTAAAATACTACCTAGTTTACTAACTAATGGCATAGCATCTGGTGATGCTATAACAAAATCTATTTTTTCTTTTTTATTATTTTTTATGTAAGAAAATAATTCTTCCATACCAACCATACTAACACCGGTTTTTTTAATAATTTCAATTTGTTTCTTGTCTTGAGTAAAGACTGCTATTTTTGTTGTTTGACCATTATTGTAAGGTAAAATAATTGTATTTTTAATATTCTGATCTATTTTTTTTGTATCAATATTAAGCTTTATAGCAACATCAATACTTTCAATAAATTTAACATTACTACTTTTTTTTAAAATATCAATTGCTTGATTAATTTCGTAACATTTATTAATGTCTATTCTTTTATATAAACTATTTATTCTTTTATTTATTTTGCTCATCAACAATAATTCCCATAGACTTAGCTGAACCTATAATAGATTTGATTATTGAATCTAATTTAATAGTATTCATATCTTTTATTTTTAATTTAGCGATTTCTTCAACTATATTATAATTAATTTTACTAATTATTTTTTTACCAGGTTTATTAGAACCTATCTTTATATTAGTCATTTGTTTTAATAAAAAAGTAACTGGTGGACTTTTATATATAAAAGTAAAAGAGTTATCAATATATATTGTTATTATAGTAGGTAAAGGAGTATTATTTTTTATCCCAGAAGTAACATGATTAAACTTTTTACAAAATTCTACAATATTAACTCCGTGTTGTCCTAAAGCAGGTCCAATCGGAGGTGATGGATTTGCTGATCCAGATGGTATTTGTAATTTAACTATAGATTTTATTTTTTTTACCATAACTATAAGTATAAATAATATAACTACAAAATAATTACTGATATAATAACATATAGTTATTATATATCAATTTTTTTCTACTTGTGCAAAATCTAATTCTACTGGAGTTGATCTTCCAAAAATTGAGACAGATACTTTCAATCTACTTTTTTCATAATCTACCTCTTCTACTGTTCCATTAAAATCAGAAAATGGTCCATGATTAACTCTTACCAACTCACCCAACTCAAATATTACTTTTGGCTTCGGTTTATCACCAGCCTTTTGTAGTCTACTAATAATAATATTAATTTCTTTATCACTTATTGGTGTAGGATGATCAGAATGACCGCCAACAAATCCCATAACTTTTGGTATACTACGAACTAAATACCAACTATCATTATTTAATATCATTTCTATTAATACATACCCTGGAAAAAATTTTCTTTCACTTTTACGTCTTTGGCCACGTTTTATTTCTACTACTTCTTCTGTAGGAACTATAATATTTCCAAACAAATGTTCCATTTTATGTAACTTAGTATATTCTTTAATAGAAAAAGATACCTTTTTTTCAAAACCAGAAAATACTTGAATAACGTACCAATTTTTTTTAATAGACATATCCGTATTATATTTTTAATTTAGTAATAAATGAAATACTATTAATTAGTAATGTATCTAATCCCCATATTATTAATGACATAATAATAGTTACTGCAATAACAATCACTGTTATACCAACTACATCTTTATAATTAGGCCAACTAACTTGTTTTAATTCCTTATAAGATTGAATTATTATTTTCATTACATTATTTTTTTTGAAATAATATAATAACGTAATGCTAATTATAATTGTAATGAATATCATACATAATTTACTATAATAATTAGATAATATAATTAAAATTAATATTATTAATATGATAGTAACTAATTTTTTTATATATTTTTTTAAAATATCAACTATATTAATTTTCATAAATATTTAAATATTTTTAATAAAATCGTATCATAACATAAGTACCTAGCTAATTAACTAGGTACTAATTTAAAAATCTAGTATTTTCATTAACATAGATAATTATTTTAAGAAATAATATTTGTAACTATTCCAGCACCAACTGTGCGTCCTCCTTCTCGGATTGCAAATCTTAAACCATTAGTCATAGCTATAGGACAAATTAGATTTACAATCATTTTAATATTATCACCAGGCATAACCATTTCAATATCATTGGATAATTCAATACTTCCAGTAACATCAGTAGTTCTAAAATAGAATTGAGGTTTGTAACCATGAAAAAATGGAGTATGTCTTCCACCTTCATTTTTATTCAATATATAAACTTCTGCTTCAAACTTAGTATATGGCTTAATAGATCCAGGTTTTGCTAGTACTTGTCCACGTTCTACTTCTTCACGTTTAGTTCCTCTTAATAATACTCCTATATTTTCTCCAGCACGACCTTCATCCAACAATTTACGAAACATTTCTACTCCGGTACAAACTGTACTATTAGTTTGTTTAATACCAACTATTTCTACTTCTTCACCGATCTTAATTACTCCTTGCTCTACGCGCCCAGTTACTACTGTTCCTCTACCAGAAATAGAAAATACATCTTCTATAGGTAATAGAAATGGTTGATCTATAGATCGTTTAGGTTGAGGAATATAATTATCTAAAGTATTAGCTAACTCTATAATTTTATTTATCCACTTATCATCACCTTCTAATGCTTTTAAAGCAGAACCCCTAATGATTGGAGTACTGTCACCAGGAAAATCATATTGTGATAATAGTTCTCTAACTTCCATTTCTACTAATTCTAACAACTCATTATCTTCTACCATATCACATTTATTCATAAATACAACTATATAAGGTACCCCAACTTGTCTACTTAATAAAATATGTTCTCTTGTTTGGGGCATAGGTCCATCTGTAGCAGCAACTACTAAAATAGCTCCATCCATTTGTGCTGCTCCAGTAATCATATTTTTCACATAATCAGCATGACCAGGACAATCAACATGAGCATAATGTCTAGTCTTTGTATCATACTCCACATGTGAAGTATTAATAGTAATACCTCTTGCTTTTTCTTCTGGAGCATTATCAATTTGTTCAAAAGCACGAGCTGTACCACCATATATTTTAGATAAAACGGTAGTTATAGCAGATGTTAAAGTAGTTTTACCATGATCTACATGACCTATTGTACCAACATTAATATGTGGTTTGTTACGATAAAATTTTTCTTTAGACACGACTAATTCCTTAAATTGAAGTTATTAAATATAATCTAATTAAATAAAATAAACACATACTTTATTTATTACGATTTTCTATTATAATTTTAGTAATCTTATTTGGTGTTTCCTGATATTTAAGAAATTCCATAGAATATGATGCTCTACCTTGAGTTTGTGAACGTAAGGATGTAGCATAACCAAACATTTCAGCAAGTGGTACTTCACCATGTATAACTTTATCATTATTTAAGTCATTTATATTATTAATAATTCCTCTACGTCTATTCAAATCACCAATAAGATCACCCATATAATTTTCTGGTGTAATAATTTCTATATTCATAATTGGTTCAAGTAATACTGGTTGTGCTTTCATAAAAGCTTCTTTAAAAGCTATAGCGCTGGCTATTTTAAAAGCTATTTCTGATGAATCAACTTCATGATATGATCCGTCAAAAACAGTTACTTTAATATTAACAATTGGGTAATTAGCAAGAATACCACTACTCATTTGTTCACGAACACCTTTATCTATAGCTGGAATATATTCTTTTGGAATAACTCCACCAACTATTTCACTTATAAATTCATAATTTTTTTCCTTAGACTTGATTGGCTCAATACGTAACCAAACATGACCAAATTGACCTCTACCACCAGA
The DNA here is from genome assembly GCA_025728545.1 of Candidatus Lightella neohaematopini. Taxonomy (GTDB): domain Bacteria; phylum Pseudomonadota; class Gammaproteobacteria; order Enterobacterales; family Enterobacteriaceae; genus Lightella; species Lightella neohaematopini_B. The sequence continues at coordinate 202,800 of JAOBJL010000001.1, read as the reverse complement.
TTGACGAATAAATTTACCTTCCTGTTCAACCATTTTTTTTATAGTTTCTCTATATGAAACTTGAGGTACACCAATATTAGCGTGCACATCAAATTCACGATACATACGATCAACTAAAATTTCTAAATGTAATTCACCCATGCCTGAAATAATAGTTTGCCCTGATTCATGATTAATCCAAAATTTAAATGATGGATCTTCTTGTGTAAGACGAACTAAAGCAGAACTCATTTTTTCTTGATCAATTTTAGTTTTTGGTTCTAATGATAAAGATATAACTGGTTCAGGAAATTCTATATTTTCTAAAATAATTGGATAATTTGGATCACATAATGTATCTCCAGTAGAAATATTTTTTAATCCTATTGCTGCAGCAATATCACCTGCTCTGACTTCTTTTATTTCATCTCTTTTATTAGCATGCATTTGTACAATACGACCAAGCCTTTCTTGTTTATTTTTTGTTGAGTTAAGTAATGTTTGACCAGATTTTATAATTCCAGAATAAACCCTAAAAAATGTCAAATTACCTACAAATTGATCATTAGCTATTTTAAAAGCTAGTGCAGAAAATGGTTCATTATCTTTTGGAGAACGAAAGATATTAGTTTTTCTATCTGTAAGAACTCCATTAATATTATTAATATCATTTGGAGATGGTAAATAATCAATTATTGCATCTAGCATAGTTTGAATACCTTTATTTTTAAAAGCAGAACCACAAGTAACTATAGTAATTTCATTATTTAATGATCTATAACGTAATGCTTGTTTAATTTCATTTTCATTAAGAGAGCCATGTAATAAATACTTATCCATTAATTTTTCTGAACTTTCTGCTGCAGATTCCAATAATTTTAAACGTAATGAATATGATAATTCAAATAATTCTTTAGGTATATCTGTAATATTATACTTAATTCCATAATCTTTATTATTCCAAATAATTGCTTTCATTTTTACTAAATCTATTATTCCAATAAAATTTTCTTCCTTTCCAATGGCTAATTGGATTGGTACAGGATTAGCATGTAATTTATTTTTTAGTTGTTCTATAACTTTTAGATAATCAGCTCCGATACGATCCATTTTATTTATAAAAGCAATTCTTGGTACCTTATACTTGTTAACTTGTCTCCATACTGTTTCTGATTGGGGTTGTACTCCACCAACAGCACAATAAATCATCACAGCACCATCTAATATCCTCATTGATCGTTCTACTTCTACTGTAAAATCAACATGTCCAGGAGTATCAATAATATTAATTCTATGTATATTAAATTGATTATATGTACCAGACCAAAAACAAGTAGTTGCTGCTGAAGTAATTGTTATACCACGTTCTTGTTCTTGAATCATCCAATCCATAGTAGCATCACCATGATGAACTTCTCCAATTTTATGATTTACACCAGTATAAAATAAAATTCTTTCAGTAGTAGTAGTTTTTCCTGCATCAATATGTGCACTTATACCAATATTACGATACCTAGTAATAGGTGTAACACGACTCATATTAATTCCTCTTTTAAAAAAATAGTAAAACAATTACCATCTATAATGAGCAAAAGCTTTATTTGCTTCTGCCATACGATGTGTATCCTCTCGTTTTTTTATTGCTAATCCTTTATTATTAATAGCATCAAATAATTCATTAGCTAAACGAATAACCATGGATTTATCTTTACGTTTACGAGCAGCAATAATTATCCAACGCATTGCTAATGTATTTCTTCTGTTTGCGTTAATTTCTACCGGAATTTGATAAGTAGACCCACCAACTCTCCTAGATTTTATTTCAACAACTGGTCTTACATTAGACAGTGCTAACTCTAATATTTCTATTGGTTTTTTATTAATCTTTTTTAATAATATATCTAAAGCATTATATAATATATTTTCAGCAATGGATTTTTTACCATTCTTCATAATAATATTAATAAATTTTGCTAATACTAAAGAGTTAAACTTACAATCTGGTAGAATTATATGTTTATTTTTTGAACGCTTTCTAGACATTTAATTACCTATTATTGTAAAACAAAATAATTTATTTTAAACTATTTATGTATTAAATAGAATAAATTAGTTTTTTTTGGTACCATATTTTGATCTACCTTTTTTACGATCCTTAACTCCAGAAAAATCTAATGCTCCTCTTATGGAATGATATCTTACCCCTGGTAAATCTTTTACTCTACCACCTCTAATTAGAACAACTGAATGCTCTTGTAAATTATGACCTTCTCCACCTATATATGCAGTAACCTCAAACCCGTTAGTTAATTTTACCCTACATACCTTTCTTAAAGCAGAATTAGGTTTTTTTGGAGTAGTAGTATAGACACGAGTACATATTCCTCTTTTTTGAGGACATTGATTTAAAGCAGGAACGTTATTCTTTATACTTTTTATAGATCTTGCTTTACGTACTAGTTGGTTTATAGTAACCATAAATATAATTAACCTTTAAACTTAATAATTAATATAAATCTCGTTCTAACTGTATTAATCAAAAAATCATCATATTTATTAATTAATTTTTAATTATAACATATTTATGTTTATACTACCAGTTAACAAATAACATTTATTTATTATAAAATTAAATAATTTTATACATAGTTTTATTTTATTATTTAATTTTAATATTTACAATAAATGAAATTATATAATATTTTAATTCCAAATTCACTTAAAATACTTTCTGGATGAAATTGTATTCCATATAATGGTAAATTACGGTGTTTAATAGCCATAATTTCTTTATTGTTATTATATATACTCCAAGCATTGACTAATAGACAACTAGGTAAATTTTCTGTAGAAATAGTTAATGAATTATACCTTACTGCTTTAAATGGATTATTTATATTATAAAATATATTATTATTATTATGAATAATAATAGATTGTTTGCCATGCATAATAAAATTTGATCTTATAATCTTTGCTCCAAATACCTTACCTATTATTTGATGACCTAAACATATACCTAGTATAGGTATAGTATCAGAAAAATATTCTATTATTTTTGAAGATATATTTAATGAATTAGGTGATCCTGGTCCTGGAAGAATTATTATTTTAGTTGGATTAATACTATTAATATCAGAAATATTTAATACATCATGTTTATAAATTAATACACTATTAATATTCATCATTTTAATATAATGATATGTATTCCAATTAAATGAATCGTAATTATCTATTAATAATATTTTCATGCTATATATTATGTTATTTTATACCAATTACTCTATATACCTTATTTAAGGTGTTTCTAGCTATAATTTTAGCTCTTTTATTACCATTAATTAATATACTATTTAAATATTTTTCTTTGTTTCTAATAGAAAAATATTTTTTTTGTATTTTAAATAAAGTATTATTGATTTCATTAGATACTATTTTTTTAAATTGAATATAATTAATATTGTTAAGATCTTTTTCTAAATTTACTATACTTATATTAGTAAGTACGGATAATATATTTAGTAGATTAGAGATTCCCGGTTTATTTTTTATATCATATTTTACAATTGGTGGATTATTAGAGTCAGTAATAGCGTTGTTAATTTTTTTTATAACTAATTCTGGTTTGTCAAGTAAAGAAATATAATTATTACTATTAATATCAGATTTAGACATTTTTCTTATAGGGTTAAGTAAAGATGTTATTTTCCCTATTTTTGGAATGATAGGTTGAGGTATGGTAAAAATATTACCATATTTTTTATTAAAATTTCTTGCTATTTTTCTGCTAAATTCTAAATGTTGTTTTTGATCATAACCTACTGGTACATAATTAGTTTGATATAATAATATATCTGATGCCATTAATATTGGATAAGTAAATAATCCGACAGTGACTTTATTTAATAAACTACCTTGTTTTGAATATTTATTTTTAAATTGTGTCATGTGTTTTAGTTTATTCCAATTAACGAAGCAACTAAGTATCCAATGTAATTGACTATGTTCTACTATTTCAGATTGTAAACAAATAATATTTGTTTCAGGATTAATATCACAGGCTAAGTATAATGCTAATGTATTTAAAGATAATGTTTTTAAATTATTGTAATAATTATTAGTGATAGCGTGTAAGTCAGCTATACTATATATGCATTTATAAATATTTTGAATATCTACCCATATTTTAATTGCACCAATATAATTACCAATTGTTAAATTATTTGATGGTTGTACAGCACTAAAAACTATATTTTCAGTTAACATAAATTTTATAATCTAATATTGTAAATTTTTATTAGTTACAGTAATAGTATTATTATAATCTTATTATATATTATTGCCTATTATTTTTGATTTAATATTTTTTATAGTTATGAAGTAATTATCACTATTAAAAATTTCTGATCCAATAATAAAAATATTTGCTCCCATTTTAGAAATAATTTCTATATTTTCTAATTTAATACCTCCATCAACAGCAATATCAATATTTAAATTACTATTCATTATGATATTATTTAATTGTTTTATTTTATTTAATATAGATGGTATAAATAATTGACTACTATATCCTGGATTAACCGACATAATTAGTACTAAATCTATTTTATCTATAACATATTCTAAATAGGATAATGGTGTAGATGGATTAAATGCTAATCCAGCTTTACATCCATAATTTTTAATAGTCTGTAATAACCTATCTATATGATTAGTTGTTTCTACATGAAAAGATATATAATTAGCTCCAGCTTTAGCAAACTCTAATATTAATGATTCTACTGGATTAGCCATTAAATGAACATCTACTGGAATATTAATACCATAATTTCTTAATGACCTTAATACTAATGGACCAATAGTTAAATTAGGTACATAATGATTATCCATAACATCAAAGTGTATTAAATCTATTCCAGCACGTACTACATTTTCTATATCTTGACCTAATAAAGCAAAGTTAGCAGAAATAATAGATGCAGAAATTAATTTATTTTTCATTTTATTATAATCTTGAAAGTAGATCTTGCTTACTGTCTAAAATAGATTTAGTTATTACTTTATTATCTATATTATAGAATAATCTTGCTTTACCAATACTAATTGGTAATACTAAGTTAATACTATTTATATTACTTTTTTTATCATTTTTTATTATATTAATGTAATCATTAATACTTATGTTTTTTGGACCAAATATTGGTAACTTAGCTTTTATTATAACTGACCTAATTAATTTAGCTTGTTTAATTCTAATTATATTGAGATTTAAAGAAACATAAGTAGCTATAATAATACCAACAGCAACTGCTGATCCATGAGACCAATTATTATAACTAGCATATTGTTCGATTGCATGTCCAAAAGTATGTCCAAAATTTAATAACATTCTTGATATATTATCAATTTTATTCTTATTTATTATATCTATTTTTAACTTACAACAAGTAGTAACACAATAATATAAAGATTTTGACTTTAATAGAATTAAATTATTTATATTTTTTTTTACCCAAAAGAAAAAATTACTATTCATTACTATACCATATTTAATAACCTCTGATAATCCAGAATAAATTTCTTTTCTTGATAGTGTGTTTAAAAAATTTAATCCAATTATTACTAATTTTGGTTCATAAAACGTACCAATCATATTTTTACCACATTTATGATTTATAGAAGTTTTGTTTCCTATAGATGCATCTACTTGAGCAAGTAAAGTAGTAGGAATATGAATAACATCAATACCTCTTTTATAAATAGAAGCAATAAAACCGGATATATCACTTATTACACCACCACCAAAAGAAATAATGATAGTATCACTGTCATAATTCTTTTTTAGTAATATTGAAATAATATTATTTACTGTTGTTATATTTTTATATTTTTCACCATTTGGTATAATAATATGTTCCAGATTATTAGTAGCATTATAAAGTAACTTTTTTAATTTATCTAAGTATAATGATGCAATTAATTTATTTGTTATAATTAGTAATCTTTTATTTTTTAAAATATTAAAATAAATTGAATCACTAAATAAATTATTTAATATTAATACTTTACATGAATTATATTTTACTAGTTTATTCATAAATTTACTAATTTTATAATATTATTAATAATATCGTAAATATTTTTTTTATCTGTACTAATTATAAAATCAGAAATTGACTCATATAAATGATTACGTTTATTTGATAAATATTCTAATATAATATTAGGACTATCTAACTTTAATAATGGTCTATTAACAGCATTATCTATTCTTAATAGTTGTGATTTGACGCTAGTTTTTAAATAAATTATATTTCCGTACAGTGGTAAATATTTTAACAAGGTTCTTGATTGTATAGATCCTCCACCAGTAGATAATAATATATTATTCATCCTTATTATATTTAGTATAACATTCTCTTCAATTTTTCTAAATTTATCTTCTCCTTCAATAAAAATTTTTTCTATACTAGTTTTTGTAAGGTTTTGTATTTCGTAATCAGAATCAAAAAATAACATATTTAATTTTTTCGCTAAATAAAATCCAATAGTTGTTTTGCCAGAAAACATTGGTCCTATTAAAAATATATTTCTTTTTTTACTTATCATAAATATTAATATATATTATTAAAAATGCTTTACAAAAATTTAATTATATTTAAGTATATAAATATTTGTAAAAGTTATTAAATTTATCTCATAATATATTTAGTTAAATAATTAACTTAAAAATATTGACTAACTAACTTCTAATTTTAACAAATTACTAAATTTAGTGTTATGGATATTAATAATTTAAAAAAAGAAATAGAAAAATATGGTATAAAGAAATATAAAAAAATATTATATAATCCTAGTTTTTCTTTATTATTTAAAGAAGAAAAAAATTTAAATTTATCTGACTTAAAAAAAGTATTAGTTACTAATTATGGTGCTATTTCAATAAATACATTACCGTTTACAGGTAGATCACCATTAGATAAGTATATAGTATATGATAATAACACTAAAGATAAAATTTGGTGGACAAATAAAAATAATAATAAGCCAATCAATATTAATACTTGGTGTTTCTTAAAAGATTTAATTATTAATCAACTTAATAATAAGAAAATATTTATTGTAGACTTTTTTTGTGGCACTAATATACATAATAAATTAAAAATTAGATTTATCACAGAGATACCTTGGCAAGCACATTTTATAAAAAATATGTTTATTATAGCCAATAAAGAAGATTCAAAAAAATTTAAACCAAACTTTGTTATATTAAATGGTGCTAGATGTAAAAATAATATGTGGAATAAATATAATTTGAATTCAGAGATATTTATAGCTTTTAATTTTACTGAAAAAATGCAAATTATAGGTGGTACTTTGTATAATGGAGAAATAAAAAAAGGAATATTTCTAATCATGAATTATTTTTTACCATCACGTAATATTTTACCGATGCATTGTGCTGCAACTGTAAATAAAAATAATAAAGTAACTTTATTTTTTGGTCTATCTGGTACTGGAAAAACTACATTGTCTAATGTAAAAAATCATTATTTAATAGGAGATGATGAACATGGTTGGAATAATAATGGTCAAGTATTTAATTTTGAAGCAGGATGTTATGCCAAAGTTATTAATTTAACAAGTATTGATAATCCAGAAATATTTTCTGCAATAAAAAAAAATGCTATATTAGAAAATGTAGTAGTTTTAGATAATGGTTTTGTAGATTTTTTTAATGATAGGTATACAGAAAATACCAGGGTATCTTTTCCAATTAGTTATATTAGAAAAAGAAATAAATTTAAATTAATAACACATAATGTTAAAAATATAATATTTTTGACTGCAGATTACTTTAGAGTTCTACCATTAATATCTATTCTATCATTAGAACAATCTCAATACTATTTTTTGTCAGGCTTCACTACAAAATTATCAAATACAGAATTAAATATACTTAAACCAATTCCAACATTTTCAGCATGTTTTGCTGAACCTTTTTTACCACTACATCCAATTATATATACTAAATTATTGACTAATTGTTTATTAAAAAATAATATTAATATTTTTTTAGTTAATACTGGTTGGGATTATTATGGTAGTCGTATATCTATTACAAAAACCAAAATTATAATAGATAACATATTAAATTGTAATATTAATACAAAACTATTAAATATTATACCAATATTTAATTTATCAGTACCTAAATATTTAGATGGATTAGATTCTAATTTATTAGATCCACGTAATTATTATGTAAATAAAGCAATATGGAAATATAAAGCAAGAATACTAGCAAAATTATTAAAAAATAATTTTAATAGATTTTTAAATACTAATTTAGCTAATCTAATAGTTAAAGCTGGGCCTAAAATTTAGTATTTTGATTTTATTTAAATTTATTAATAAAATTGTATAAAATATTATAAAAATTATTATTTTCTGATATAAATGGCATATGCGCTGAATTTTCTAATATAAAATTAGTATTTTTTTTATTTTTATTTAAAAAAGCTATTTTATATGGTACTATACTATCCAGTTTACCATATATTGTAATATGTGGTATACTAATATTATTCATTAATTTTCTTAAATCAGTTTTTTCTAATAACTTTAAACCAAATATTAATGTTCTTATAGAAGGTATTGTCTTCTTATTTAGAATAATATTTTTTAAATTAATTCTTTCCTGTTTTGTTAGTTTAATATTAATATTTTGTAAACAAATAAATTTTAACATTGTTTTAATGTAATCGTTATGTAATCCATTAATAAAATTAATTAGTGTCATATTATTAATACCTGGCCAATTATAATCTACACAAAAATATGGTGAAAAAGATACTAAAACTAACCCTTTAAAAATATTTGGACATGATAATACCATTTTAGTAGCTATTAATCCACCTAATGACCAACCAACTAATACTACATTGGTAACATTAATATCATTCATAATTACATTAATTAATTGATCTAATGTACTTAAATGAATTTCTTTACTATTACCATATCCAGGTAAATCAAATAAATGTACACAAAAATCTTTTTTTAGTTTTTTTGTTAAATTTAACCAGATTTTCGAATTTATACCCCAACCATGTATTAGTATTATATTAATATTACCTTTACCATAAATCTTCCAATTTAATAGTTGCATAACAAATAATAGATTTATTTTTAGATTAAAATTTTTAATAAACTTATATAGCTTAATATTATATAATTAACTAATTTAAGTAAATTAAAATTAATTATAAATAAAATTCTTTACAATTAATTATATAATTAATATTATTATAGAATTTAATGTTTATTAATATTTAAAGTAGGTTTTATTATTCCTAATTTTTTCAATACTTTATATTAAATATTATTTATTTGTATACTATTGTAAATAGTAGTATTAATTAATATGTTAAGGCTTTTATTATGAATAATCAAAGAATTAGAATTAAGCTTAAAGCATTTGATCATAAATTAATCGATCAATCTACTACAGAAATAGTTGAAACAGCTAAACGAACTGGAGCACAAGTAAGAGGTCCAATCCCATTACCAACAAATAGAGAACGTTTTACAATATTAATTTCACCTCACGTAGATAAAGATGCTCGTGATCAGTATGAAATTAGAACTCATAAAAGATTAATAGACATTGTTGAACCTACTGAAAAAACTGTGGATGCCCTTATGAAATTAGATTTAGCTGCTGGGGTAGATGTTCAAATTAGTTTAGGATAATAACTTATTTTTTTTTGATTTTTAAATTATTAGAGGCTATAAATTAATGATCGGATTAGTAGGATACAAAGTTGGTATGACTCGTATATTCAGCAACGATGGTTTATCTATACCTGTAACAGTAATAATAATTAGAGATAATTATGTAACACAAATTAAAAATAAAAAAGTTGATGGTTATAATGCAATTCAAGTTACTACTACTAATCTTAATAATAAGGGTAAAATAAATAAACCACAACTTGGAATTTATACTAAATCTGGTATAAAAAATGGTTATAAATTACATGAATTTAGACTAAAAGATGATGAACTTATTAAAAATTTATTTATTGGACAAGTATTTAAAATTGATATACTTAGTAATATTAAAAAAGTTGATGTAACTAGTATATCAAAAGGTAAAGGTTTTTCTGGAACTATAAAACGTTGGAATTTTAGTGCTCAAGATAGTTCTCACGGTAATTCATTATCTCATAGAGTACCAGGATCAATAGGACAAAATCAAACTCCAGGTAGAGTATTTAAAGGAAAGAAAATGGCTGGGCATCTTGGTAACCAAAAAATTACTATTCAAAATATGTTAGTGGTGAGTATTGATAATAGTAATAAAATATTATTAATTAAAGGATCTATACCAGGATATAATGGTAGTCAGATAATAATAAAACCATCTATTAAAATTAAACACGATATTAAAGTATAAAGAGAAGTATTATATGAAAGTAATATTGAATGATACAAAAGAATATATTGATATTTTAGATTGTATTTTTAATTATAAATTTAATTTAGATCTTATCAATCAGGTTTTATTTTATTATTTAAACAGTATTCATAAAGGCAGAAAATCACAAAAAAATAGAGCTGAAGTTTCTGGATCAGGAAAAAAACCATGGCGTCAAAAAGGTACTGGAAGAGCTAGAGCTGGTAGTATAAGGAGTCCAATATGGCGTTCTGGAGGAGTTACTTTTGCTGCTAATTCAAAAAAAAATTTAAGTATTATGAAAATTAATAAGAGAATGTATAAAGGTGCAATTAAAAGTATAATATCTGAACTGTTAAGAAAAAAAAGATTAATAATTATTAAAAATTTTATTGTTAGTAGTTTTAAAACTAAAAATTTATATATAAAATTACAGTCTATATGTTTTGGTAAAATACTTATTATAGTAGATAAATTAGATAGAAATTTATTATTATCATCAAATAATTTAAAAATGGTAGATGCAATAGAGGTTTCTAAAATTAATCCAGTTTCTTTAATAAAAGCTGATAATATTATTATAACTGTTAATGCAATAAGAAAAATTGAAGAGAAATATTTATGATAAATAAAACTAGATTATTTCAGTTATTACGTAACCCATATTCATCAGAAAAATCTTCTATTACTACTGAAAAAAATAATACTATAGTATTCGTAGTTTCTATTGATACGAATAAAAAAGAAATAAAAAGTACTATATCTAAATTATTTAATGTTAAAGTATTAAAAGTACGTACTTTAATAATTAAAGGTAAATCAAAAAAACTTAAAAATAATAGTATTAATTATCGTAGTAATTGGAAAAAATCTTATATTACATTAAGTAATGCAAATAAAAATATTAGTGTTATAAATAATATTAATAAATCTAGAGGATAGAATGGTAATAGTTAAGTTAAATCCTACATCTCCAGGTAGACGACATGCTAATAAATTAGTTAATTTTTCTTTACATAAAGGAAAACCTTTTAATAAATTAACTAAAAGTATTAGTAATTCTGGTGGTCGTAACAATCAAGGACGTATTACTGTACGTCATATTGGAGGAGGACACAAAAAAAAATATCGTATTATTGATTTTAAAAGAGATAAAGATAATGTAGTAGCTAAAGTAAAACGTATTGAGTATGATCCAAATAGGTCTGCAAATATAGCATTAGTATTATATAATGATGGTGAGTATCGTTATATCTTATGTCCAAAAAATATTAAGATTGGTGATTTAATAGAATCTGGTAAACATGTACCGATTAAAATTGGAAATGCATTACCAATGCGTAATATACCAATTGGATCTATTGTTCATAATATAGAAATAAAATTAAATAAAGGTGGACAAATAGCTAGATCAGCTGGTTCTTATGCTCAAATTATGTCATTTAATAAAAAAAATGTAATTTTAAGATTAAAATCTGGACAATTAAGAATAATAAATTATAATTGTCGTGCTACTTTAGGAATCATAGGTAATGAAGAACATATGTTGAAATCATTAGGAAAAGCTGGAGCTAGTCGTTGGAGAAATATTAGACCTACAGTACGTGGAACTGCAATGAATCCAGTAGATCATCCTCATGGAGGTGGTGAAGGTCGTAATTTTGGTAAACATCCAGTATCTCCTTGGGGTAAGTTGACAAAAGGTAAAAAAACTCGTAATAATAAACGTACTAATAAATTTATTATAAGTAATAGTTACAATAATTAACATTTATAGGATATAATTAAATGTCTCGTTCTTTAAAAAAAGGACCGTTTATAGACTTTCACTTATTAAAAAAAGTAGAAAAAGCAATAAAAAATAATGATAAAAAACCAATTCGTACTTGGTCACGTAGATCTACCATATTTCCTAATATGATTGGTTTAACTATATCTGTACATAATGGTAGACAACATATACCAATATTTATTATCGATGATATGGTAGGACATAAGTTAGGTGAGTTTGTTCCAACAAGAACATATAGAGGTCATACTGCTGATAAAAAATTAAAAAAGAGATAAATATTAATGAATAAAATCTTCGCTAAATATCTTTATGCTAGATCCTCTGCTCAAAAGTTACGTCTGGTAGCAGCTTTAGTAAATAATAAAAAAGTTGTTGAAGCTTTAAATATATTAACCTTCACCAATAAAAAATCAGCTAAACTAATAAAAAAAACTTTATTGTCTGCTATTGCTAATGCAGAATATCATCATTTTAATAAAAATAATATGATTATACAACAAGTATTGATTACACCTGGACCAACTATAAAACGTATTATGCCACGTGCTAAAGGTAAAGTTAATTATATAAAGAAAAGAACTAGTCATATTAAAGTTGTTTTATCAAATATTAATTTTAGGAGAATTAATGGGGCAAAAGGTTAATCCTAATATTATTAGATTAGGTTTTATTAAATTATGGAATTCTACTTGGTATGCCAGTAAAAAAGATTTTGCTACTAATATAGATAATGATTTTAAAGTTAGACAATTTATATACAAAAAATTATCAAAAGCTTTAATTTCTCATATAATAATAGAAAGACCAACTAAAAGTATTAGAATTAATATACATGCAGCTAGACCAGGATTAATAATAGGTAAGAATGGGGAAGATATTGAGCTTATTCGTAAGCTAGTATCATCCATTACTAAAGTTCCTACTCAAATTAATATTACTGAAATTCGTATACCAGAATTAAATTCTATATTAGTAGCAAAAAATATTTCTTTACAATTAGAAAGAAGAATTATGTTTCGTAAGGTAATTAAAAGATCTATACAAAATGCTATGAGATTAGGAGCTAAAGGTATAAAAATAGAAATTAGCGGTAGATTAGGTGGTACTGAAATAGCTCGTACTGAATGGTATAAAGAAGGACGTATACCATTACATACTTTAAGAGCAGATATTGATTATGCTAACTCAAAAGCATATACTAACTACGGTATTATTGGTGTAAAAGTATGGATCTTTAGAGGTGAAATTTTAAATAAAACGATAAAGAAATAATAATTATTATAATTTAAATTAATTTTTAAATAAAAAATCAATGTATGTTACAACCAAAAAAAACTAAATTTAAAAAAATGCACAAAGGTCGAAATCGTGGTCTTACTATTAATTCAAATATTAATTTTGGTTGTTTTGGTATGAAAGCAATTAATCATGGTCGCATAACAGCTAAACAAATAGAATCAGCTAGAAGAGTTATTACCAAGATTATGAAACGACAAGGTAGGATTTGGATAAGAATATTTCCAGATAAACCAATAACTAGAAAACCGCTAGAAGTACGTATGGGTAAAGGTAAAGGTAATGTTGAATACTGGGTTGCTTTAGTAAAACCAGGAAAAATTATTTATGAAATTTCTGGTGTTACAGAAAAAATAGCTAAAGAAGCTTTTAAATTAGCAACAACAAAATTACCAATCAAGACTATTTTTGTAAATAAGAATAAAATATGATTATAAAAAAAGATTTGATAAATAAAAATTTAGATAAATTATATGAAGAACTAAATGAATTATTATTAGCTAGATTTAATATTAGAATTCAATTTAATAATAATAAATTAAAACAAGTACATATAATTAAAGAAAATCGTAGGGATATCGCTAGAATTAAAACAATTATTTCAATAAAAAAAAATATTAGTTAATATTATGTTAAATAAAAATAGAATTTTATACGGTCAAGTAATTAGTAATAAAATGAATAAAACAGTTACAGTAGTAGTTAATCGTATTATAAAACATAGTAAATATGGTAAGTTTATAAAAAGAACTACTAAATTACATGTACATGATATTTATAATAGTAACATTGGTGATAAGGTGCATATAACAGAATGTAGACCAATTTCTAAAACGAAATCTTGGAAAATAATAAAAAAATAATAATTAACAATTTTATAAATTGGTACTTAATATGATTCAAGAACGAACATTATTATTAGTAGCAGATAATTCTGGAGCTCGTTTAGTTATGTGTATAAAAGTATTAGGTGGCTCTAGAAGACGTTATGCTAATATAGGAAATATTATTAAAATAGCTGTAAAAGAAGCTATTCCAAGAAGTAAAGTAAAAAAGGGTGAAGTATTAAAAGCTGTAGTAGTTCGTACAAAAAAAGGAATAAGTAGATTAGATGGTTCGTTAATAAGATTTAGTAGTAATTCTTGTGTATTACTAAATAACAACGAACAACCAATTGGTACTAGAATATTTGGACCTATTACAAGGGAATTAAAAGTAGAAAAATTTATGAAGATTATATCTTTAGCTCCAGAAGTAATATAAATAGGATGAAAATATATGGCTAGGAAAATACGTTATGGTGATAAAGTAATAGTAATTACTGGTAAATATAAAGGAAAAATAGGAATAGTAAAAAAAATTTTAAAAAAAAATAAAGCAATAGTGGAAAATATTAATATTATTACTAAACATCAAAAACCTATACCTAATATTAATCAAGTAGGTGGATTAATAAAAAAAGAGTCGCCAATTGATATTTCTAATTTAGCTATTTTTAATAGTGAAACAAATAAACTTGATTATATTAAATTTAAGTTTAAAAATGGTAAAAAATTTAGAGTGTTTAAATCTAATAATTCTATTATTAATAATAAATAAATTATATGTCTAACTTATATAAATTATATAAAAATAAAATATCTTATAATCTATTGCAAGATTTAAATTGTAAATCTATAATGCAAGTACCAAAAATAAAAAAAATAACTATTAATATGGGTGTTGGTAAATCTATAAATGATAAAAAAATATTAAATAATGCTTTTTCTGACTTAACTTTAATTTCTGGTCAGAAACCAATAATTACAAAAGCTAAAAAATCAATTTCTAATTTTAAGTTACGAGTTGGTTATCCTATAGGATGTAAAGTAACCTTAAGAAGGTATCGTATGTGGGATTTTATAGAAAGATTACTTTATATTGCTATACCTCGTATTAGAGATTTTCGTGGATTATCAGTTAAATCATTTGATGGTATGGGTAATTACAACATAGGTATAAAAGAACAAATTATATTTCCTGAAATAGACTATAATAAAATTGATCAAATAAGAGGATTAGATATTAGTATTACAACTAATACTAAATCAGATAAAAATAGTTATAAATTATTAGTATACTTAGGTTTTCCATTTATTAATAGGAATTAATATTATAATGACTAAAAAATCAGTACAAGCCAGAGAACAAAAACGAAGGAAGCTCGTTCTAAAGTTTTTAAAGAAACGTAAAGAATTAAAAAAGATAATATCTAGTAGCAAATATTCTCATTCAGAACGTTGGGATGCAATGATAAAATTACAAAAATTACCTAGAGATTCTAGTTTATCTAGATTACGTAATCGTTGTAAACAAACTAGTAGACCCCATGCCTTTATAAGAAAATTTGGTTTAAGTAGAATTAAATTACGTGAAATGGCAATGAGAGGTGAAATTCCTGGTTTAAGAAAATCTAGTTGGTAAATTACTAAACATTAAAAAATTAAGAGTAAAATAGTATGAGTATGCATGATCCTATTTCAGATATGATAGTACGTATACGTAGTGGACAACAAAATAAAAAACATTATATAAATGTTCCTGCTTCTAACATAAAAATAAATATAGTTAACTTATTAAAAATAGAAGGATATATTAATAATTTTAATGTTATAACAATTAAAAATAAAAACGTTATACAAATAGAATTAAAGTATTTTAATAATCTACCAGTTATTGAATGTATTAAACGTATTAGTAAACCTAGTTTACGAGTATATAAAAAAGCATGTGATATACCTCGAATAATGTCTGGTATGGGTATTGCTATTATTTCTACATCTAAAGGTATTATGACTGATCGTAAAGCACGGCATTTGAAATTAGGAGGAGAAATTATATGTTATGTGTTTTAAGAATATTTAAGGATATATTATGTCACGTATTGCTAAAAAATTAATTTTGATACCTAAAAATATTAGTGTATCACTAAATAATAATATCATTACTATTTTTAGTAGTAATATAACTAATAGCTATTTATTTAGTAATAAAGTTGTCATAAAGGTTAATGAAAATAATTTATCAGTAAATCCAATAACAGATGACAAAAAAAGTTGGGCAATTGCTGGAACTACTAGATCAATAATAAATAATATTATAATTGGTATTACTACTGGTTTTAGTAAAACACTTCAATTAGTAGGTATAGGTTATAGAGCTCAAATAGATTATAAAATTAACACTATAACACTATTTTTAGGATTTTCACATACAATAAATTATAAGTTTCCAAAAAATATTATGTTAAAATGTGTTAATAATACAGAAATTATAATTACTGGTTACGATAAACAATTAGTAGGCCAAGTAGCTGCTAATATAAGATCTTATCGAAGAGTAGAACCGTATAAAGGTAAGGGTATTCGTTATATAAATGAAATTATTAATATTAAAGAAATTAAAAAAAATAAATAATTATGAATAAAAAATTAGCCCGTATAAGAAGATCAAAGAAAACTAGGTATATATTAAAAAGACTACATGCTACTCGTTTGGTAGTTTATCGTAGTTCTAAACATATATATGCACAAATTATTAATCATGCTAATAAAGTATTAGTTAGTGCTTCTACTTTAGAAAAAGATATAAAAACTAAAGTTAATTATTCTGGTAATAAATATTCAGCGGAAGTAATTGGAACAATAATTGCTCATCGAGCTAATCAATATGGTATAAAAAAAATATCATTTGATCGTTCTGGATTTAAATATCATGGTAGAATTAAAGCGCTAGCTGAAGCTGCTCGTAAAAATGGATTAATTTTTTAACATAGGATATAGTATGCACAAAGATCAACAATTAAATGAATTACGAGAAAAATTAGTTACAATTAACAGAGTTTCTAAAACAGTTAAAGGTGGAAGGATATTTAGTTTTACTGCTCTTACGGTAGTTGGTAATGGTAATGGAAAAGTTGGTTATGGATACGGTAAAGCAAAAGAAGTACCGTTAGCTATTCAAAAATCAGTAGAAAAAGCACGCCGTAATATGATTAATATAAAATTACATAACAAAACTTTATATTATACATTAAAAACTAAATACACTAGTTCATTAGTATTTATGAAACCTGCTAATGATGGTACTGGTATTATAGCTGGTGGTGCCATGCGTGCTGTTTTAGAAGTAGCAGGATTACATAATGTACTTGCTAAAATATATGGATCTACTAATCCAATTAATGTAATACGAGCTACTATTAAGGCTTTAAAAAATATGAAATCACCAAATTTTATTTATAATAAAAGAAAAAAAATTAATTATAATAAAAGTTAATAATATGAATAAAAATATTAAAATTACTCAAATACGTAGTACAATAGGTATATTACCTAAGCATAAAAAAACTATATTAAGTCTAGGCTTAAAACGTATCGGACATACTAAAGTAGTTATTGATACACCATCAATAAGAGGAATGATTAATTTAGTAAATTATATGATTAAAATTGACGGTAATAATTAAAATGTATTTAAATTCATTAAATATATCTAAAAAAGCAAAAAAATATAAAACTAGATTAGGTAGAGGTATAGGTTCTGGATTAGGTAAAACTAGTGGTAGAGGACATAAAGGGCAAAAATCTCGTGCAGGAAAAAAAATTAGTCGTAATTTTGAAGGTGGTCAAACCCCAATAAATAGAAGAATTCCTAAATTAGGATTTATGTCAAAAAAAAATATTCATACTAAAGAAATTAGTTTAGAAAAACTATTCTTTATTAAAGAAAATAAAATTGATCTTAAAATATTAAGATCATATAATTTAATCAAAAACAATACTAAAAAAGTTAAAATTATTTTTAACAAAAAAAACTTATTAAAAAAACCAATATATTTAATTGGTATAAAAGTTAGTGCTAATGTAAAAAATAATATAAAATTAAATGGTGGCTTAATAATATAATTAATTTAATATGATGAAACAAGTAAATTATAATAATAAACAAAGTTTGTATGAATTAAAATCTAGAATATTATTTGTTATTATTGCTCTAGTTGTTTTTCGTATAGGATCATTTATACCAATTCCTGGTATTGATGTTTCTATTATTGAAGAATTAATAACACAACAAAAAGGTACTATTATTGAAATGTTAAATATGTTTTCTGGAGGAGCATTAAGTAGAGCATCAATATTTTCTTTAGGTATTATGCCGTATATTTCATCTTCTATAATTGTGCAGTTTTTAACTTTTATACATCCAAAATTTATAGAGATAAAAAAAGATGGCGAAATTGGTAGACGTAAAATTAATAAGTATACTAGATATTTTACATTAGTATTAGCTATATTTCAGTCTATAGGTGTTTCAGTTAGTTTACCTAATATACCAATAATTAATAAATTAATTATTAACCAAAATATATTATTCTATTTAATCTCTTCGACTAGTTTAATATGCGGTACTATATTATTAATGTGGATAGGTGAACAAATTACCGATAAAGGTATTGGTAATGGAATATCAATCATAATATTTACCGGAATCATAGCTAACTTACCTATTACTATTCTTCATACTATTGAACAAATTAAACAAAATAATTTAGGTATAATTTTGCTTGTAATTACTATAGTATTTATTTTTACAATAATTTTTTTAGTTGTGTTTATTGAAAGTGGACAAAGAAAAATTATAGTAAATTATGCTAGGAGACAACATGGTAGAAGAATGTATAATGCACAAAGTACGCATTTACCTCTAAAAATTAACATGGCTGGAGTTATACCAGCAATATTTGCTTCTAGTATTATATTATTCCCTACTACAATTATTTCTTGGTTTAGCAATAGTTACAAATCAAATAGTTTATTACATACTATTCTAATGTATTTACAACCAGGTCAATGTATACATATAATATTGTACTCAATAGCAATAGTATTCTTTTGTTTTTTTTATACAAATTTAGTATTTAACTCTAGAGAAACAGCTGATAATTTAAAAAAATCTGGAGCTTTTATTCCTGGTATTAGACCTGGAGAAAAAACAGCTAGATATATCAATAATATAACTAATAGATTGACACTAGTTGGTGCATTATATATTACTATTATATGTCTTATACCAGAGTTCATGCATAATATTATAAAAGTACCATTTTATTTTGGTGGTACTTCTTTATTAATTGTAATAATAGTAGTTATGGATTGTATATCGCATATACAGACAATTATGATTTCTAATCAATACGATTCTATAATAAAAAAAGCAAATTTAAGATAACTAGAATAAAAAAATGAAGGTACGTTCATCAATAAAAAAAATTTGTCGTTACTGTAAAGTTATTAAACGTAAAGGTATATTACGTATAATATGTAATGATCCAAAGCATAAACAACGTCAAGGTTAACTATGTAAAATAGGAGAAAACTTATGATACGTATAGCAGGTATAAATATTACGGAGAATAAACATATTTGTGTAGCTTTGAGATCAATATATGGTATTGGTAAAAATATTGCAAATAATATTTGTATATCAGCACAAGTTAATCCTAACACTAAAGTTAGTATGTTGTCAGAAGATAACATTAATAAAATACGTGATATTATATCAACACTAACTGTTGAAGGTGATTTACGTCGTAAGGTTACATTAAATATTAAACGTTTAATAGATTTAGGTACTTATCGTGGATTACGTCATAAATATCACTTACCAGTTAGAGGACAACGAACTAGAACTAATGCAAAAACTTGTAAAAAATCCAAAAAACATTAATTAAAGGTGAGTATAATAATGAATATTACTTCTAACAAAGTAATTAATAAAAAGAAAAAATTAAAAAAGCAATTAATAGATGGTATTGCTCATATACATGCGTCATTTAATAATACTATAATTACAATTACTGATAAATACGGTAATACATTAAGCTGGGCAACTTCTGGTGGATCTGGTTTTAGAGGATCAAGGAAATCTACCCCATTTGCAGCACAAATAGCTACTGAACGCTGTGCTAATTCTGTAAAAGAATATGGAATAAAAAATTTAGAAGTTATGATTAATGGTCCTGGGCCTGGTAGAGAATCAGCAATTAGGGCACTAAATAATGCTGGCTTTCGTATTACAAATATTATGGATGTTACTCCAATTCCGCATAATGGTTGTAGGGCACCTAAAAAAAGAAGGGTATAATTATTATATAGTTTATAGTGAAGGTAAATATGGCAAAATTTATTGGTCCAAAATTAAAATTAAGTCGACGTGAAGGTACTGATTTATTTTTAAAATCAGGAATACGTATGATTGACTCAAAATGCAAAATACATCAATTACCTGGTCAGCATATAATTAAAAAATCTCGTATGTCAGATTATGGAATACAATTAAGAGAAAAACAAAAAATACGTCGTATTTATGGTATACTAGAAAAACAATTTATTAAACTTTATAAAAAAGCATTTCATAACAAAAAAAATACTGGTGAATATTTATTAGCACTATTAGAATATCGATTAGATAATATTGTTTATCGTATTGGTTTTAGTTCTACTAGAGCTGAGGCTCGTCAGTTAATTAGTCATAAAGCAATTAAAGTAAATGGCAATATTGTAAATGTTGCTTCTTATCAAGTTAAAGTCAATGATGTTATTACTGTTAGTAATAAAGCTAAACAACAATCAAGAATTTTGGCTGCATTAGAATTATCATCTCAATATGAATCACCTAAGTGGATTAGTATAGATGTTAAAAATATGTGTGGTAAGATTATACGTGATATAAATCGTAAAGATTTACCATTAGATATTAATGAACATTTAATTGTTGAACTTTATTCTAAATAGAGATATAAAAAATGTACTCTTATACAATAAAATTATTAAAACCACGTTTAGTTAGTATTAAACAAATAAATACAACTCATTCACAAGTAGTTTTAGAACCCTTAGAAAGGGGTTTTGGACATACTTTAGGTAATGCATTACGTAGAATATTATTATCTTCAATACCAGGCTGTGCTGTTACAGAAGTAGAAATTGACGGTGTATTACATGAATATAGTGTTAAAGAAGGAGTTAAAGAAGACATAGTAGAGATTATTTTAAATTTAAAAGATTTAGCAGTAAGAATACATAATAAAGATAGTATAATACTTAATTTATATAAATCTGGAATTGGACCAGTAACAGCATCTGATATTATTCATAACGTTAATGTTGATATTATTAATAAACAACACGTTATATGTAACTTAACAAGTGATAATGCTTCTATTAATATGAAAATTAAAATACAATGGGGTAGAGGTTATGTACCTGCTTATAGTCAAATAATAGAAAATAGATCTATAGGTAAATTACTTTTAGATGCATGTTATAGTCCTATTGAACGCATTGCTTATAGAGTAGAAGCAGCTAGAGTTGAACAACGTACTGATTTAGATAGATTAGTATTAGATATAGAAACTAACGGTACTATTAATCCAGAAGAAGCAATTAGATATGCTGCAACAATACTATCGCAACAACTAGATGCATTTGTTGATTTAAATAATATACAGCAACCAGAAATAAAAAAACAGGAACCAGAATTTGATCCAATTTTATTAAAATCTGTTGAAGATTTAGAATTAACGGTTAGATCAGCTAATTGTTTAAAAGCAGAATCAATTCGTTATATAGGTGATTTAGTTCAAAAAACTGAAGTTGAATTATTAAAAACACCAAATCTTGGTAAAAAATCACTTACTGAAATTAAAGATGTATTATCTTCTTATGGATTAACTTTAGGTATGCAATTAAAAAATTGGCCACCTACTAACAGTTAGTTTAAAATTAATAAATTTATTTAAAAATTATTAATTTTTTATCTAGGAGAATCAGTATGCGTCATCGTAAAATTGGTAAAAAGTTTAATCGTAATAATAGTCATAAATTATCTATGTTATATAATTTAACGCAATCATTAATTAATTATGAAATTATTAAAACTACTTTACCTAAAGCTAAAGAATTACGTCGTTTTATTGAGCCATTAATTACAAAGGCAAAGATAAATAATATACATAATAGAAGACAAATCTTTACTAAGATACATAATAATAAAATATTGAAAAAATTATTTAATGAAATAGCTCCACGTTTTATTAATTATAATAGTGGTGGTTATACTAGAATTTTAAAATGTGGTTATCGATATGGTGATAATGCTCCTATGGCTTATATTGAATTTGTATTAAAAAATAGTAAAAATTAAATATTTTACACTAAAATAGTATTTATCTTAAATAATCTATTAGCAACCATTAATATATTATTATTATCAGTATTTACGATAACGCTACTATTTTTAGTAATTATCTTTATTGATGTGAGGATTATAATACCATTACCTGTAACAATATATATCCCCCACTTATTATAGTGTACTATTGTTCCCGGAGTTTTGTTAATACAATAATTACTTGATACAGCATTTATAATTTTAATTATACTATTTTGATAGTAAAAAAAAGCCATTGGCCACGGATTAAATGCACGGATCATATTTACTAATTTAATACTTGATAAAAACCAATTAATTTTTGCTTCTTGCTTAGTTAGTTTTTTTGCATATGTAATACCAATATTATTTTGTGAAGTACTAGTAATATCAAATAAATTAATTTTTAGTAATTTAATTAAAATTAAAGCACCCATCTTAGCTAGTTTTTTGCATAAAGTAATACTATTATCATATTTTTTTATTACACAAAATTTTTGGTATATAATGTTACCAGTATCTAAATTATTATTTATTTTTATAATGGTAATACCAGTAACACAATCACCATAATGTATTGCTCTTTGAATTGGTGCTGATCCACGCCATCTAGGTAATAATGAACCATGAACATTTAAACAACCAAATTTTGGTATATTTATTATAGATTCTGATAATTTCTTTCCATAAGAAGCAATAATAATTAAACTAATTGTTAATTTTGATAACACTGAATATATTTCATTTAATGATTGAGATTGTAATATTGGTATATTGTATTTAATTGAAGCTTTTATGATTAAATTTAACGCATGTTTTTTACTTATTTTAGATAACTTAGATTTAGGTTTTGTGATTATTAAAATAATACAATATTTTTTTTTTATTAATTTTATTAAATGATATAAAGAAAAAATTGAAGAACCAATAAATACAATACGTAAATTTTTTTGCATATTAAATTTAATATAAATTATGATTTATAATATTTCTTATATAATTTTTTTTAGATAACGATAATCTGTCTATAAATAATAATCCATTTAAATGATCAATTTCGTGTTGAATACAAACCGATAATAATGATTCTGCTTGTAATTCAAATAGTTTACCATAATAATTTAATGATTGTAATATTATTTTTTCTGATCTTATAACAGGAGCACTAATATTTGGTATTGATAAACAACTTTCTTCCATAATAATTTTTCCAGTTCTTTTTATAATTTTAGGATTTATTAAAACTAACTGTTGATTATGTTTTTTAGAAATATCAATAACAATAATACATTTATTTATACTAACTTGCGTTGCCGCTAATCCTATACCTTTAGAAATATACATTGTTTCAAACATATCATTAATAATTTTATTGATATCACGATCTATTTTAGAAACTAAACTGGCTTTTTTCTTTAATAATTTATTAGGAAAATATAGTATTTTTAATATAGACATAATTAATATTATCTTTTTTTTAATATTAGTAATATAATACTATTATTAATTGTTTTTATCTAGTAAAAATTATAATATAGTAATAGATAATATCTATATGATAGATACTAATTTAATTAGTATAACTGAAATAAATAAAATAGTTATAGCACTAAGAAATAAAAAAGTAATTGCTTATCCTACTGAATCAGTATTTGGTTTAGGATGTGATCCTGATTATGAAATAACAGTGAAAAAAATATTAGCATTAAAAAATAGATCAATTGAAAAAGGATTAATATTAGTGGCTTCACATTACAGACAAATAAAAAAGTATATTGATGAAACAAAAATAACTACTGATATACGTAAAAAATTATTTTCTAGTTGGCCAGGACCAATAAGTTGGGCATTACCGGTAAATAGTAATACTCCAAGATGGTTAACTGGCAAATATACTAAATTAGTAGTACGTATAAGTAATTTTTTACCTATTAAATTAATTTGTCAAAAATTTGGTAAAGCAATAGTTTCTACTAGTGCTAATATTAGTCAACAATCACCAGCACGTACTGTAAAAGAAGTATATAAGTTATTTGGATCAAGAGTAGTAGTTATGAATAATAATGTCGGTAAGTTATTATATCCTACTAAAATCTATGATGCTATAAATAATACTATTATTCGTGATTAATAAAATGTATAATTTTGCTGTATTAGGTAATCCAATAAAACATAGTAAATCTCCATTAATATATAATCTTTTTACATCATTAACAAACATTAAATATAGTGGATATATAAAAATATTAGCAACGAAAGATAATTTTGATATGATAATAAATAAATTTTTTACTAATGGTGGATTAGGAATAAATATTACTGCTCCATTTAAAGAATATGCAATTAAATTGTGTAATAAGACTAGTTATATTAGTAATATAACTAAAGTGATAAATGTAATAAAAAAACAAGAGGATGGAACATTATTTGGCGATAATACTGATGGTATTGGATTAATAAGTGATTTAATAAGATTAAAATTATTAAAATATAACAATAATGTACTGTTGATTGGTGCTGGCGGAACTGCTAAAATTATAATAATGTATTTATTATCTTATGGATATAAGATATTTATTACCAATAAAAGTATTAATAGATTAATAAGTTTATATGAATTTTACAAGCAATTAAATCCAACGTATAATATTACATTACTACCAATGCAACATATTAATAGGTATAATTATGATTTAATTATTAATGCTACTCCGGTAGTATTAGATATTAATAAGATTAAATTGTCAAATTTTACTAAAAAAACGGCTAAATTTTATGACTTATATTATCATGACAATTATAAATCTATGTTATTAAAACGTTTTAAAGAAAAAATTAACTATTACGATGGTATTGGTATGTTAATTTATCAGGCTGCATATTCATTCTTCTTATGGCATAAGATTTATCCTCCAGTGTCATTAGTATTAAAATATTTTACTGAGTAAATACTGTAAATTTTATTAATAGTTTAAAAAATAAAATTTTATATATCTTATTAATGTATATCAATTAACTAATTAGATTATTATAGTTATATTGTTATTATAGCTAAAATAATAGTTTTCTGATCTAGATAATATAATTTTTATATTATAGTAATTATAATTAGGTCTACTGGTTATATTTATTAATTACATAGATCATAAACTTAATTACTTTATAATAAGTATTAAAGATTATCTATTCAATAAATAAGATAAAAATTAATAAGGTATGATTTTTTATTATATTATTAATTAGTACTCTTTAATATTGTATTGGATAAAAATACTATAATATTATCTATCTTAGTATTATTATTAATAATTATTTATCTTTTTTTAAATATATATTTATTATACAATACTATAATTAGTTTAAGTATTATTTATAACTTTACCATCACTATTTTTGTAATATATACTTTATTAGTTAATTTTTTTTAATATCATATAATTATTACTATATAATAGTATTTTCTAGTTAACAAAGAAATTAATATTAAACTAAGGATTAAATTTATTATCATACTATCTATAAGTATTAATTATTGTATTATTATTTATTATTAACTTTACAATATACTATTAATTAATATCTTACTATTAATATTTTATTTTTTATTAATATAGATTAATTATTTAGAAAATAATTATTATAGAGTTTTTAAATTAAAAATTAAATTAACTTATTAATATTATTTTTTAAATCAGTATATAATAAGTTTTTTAAAAATATTATATAATTTATTTATTTTAATTATATTTATGTTATTATTTTTACAATAAAATTTTGAACGAAAAATTAATACAATATTATTAAACGACATATTATCAAATATATAGTATATATCTTGTATGATATTTAATTTATTTTGTATTATATCCCAATTATTTATTAAACTTATAAATTTTAATTCAATATTATTAATTAGTAATATACAAATTATTATATAACGTAATAATACTTTATTAATACTTTTAGCTAATAATCTTATTACTTCA
Organism: Candidatus Lightella neohaematopini; assembly: GCA_025728545.1. Taxonomy (GTDB): domain Bacteria; phylum Pseudomonadota; class Gammaproteobacteria; order Enterobacterales; family Enterobacteriaceae; genus Lightella; species Lightella neohaematopini_B. The sequence goes on along the minus strand of JAOBJL010000001.1, from coordinate 176,027 downwards.
TAATGTTTAGTTAGAAATAATTTATTATTATTATCTAATAATAAATGTTGTCTAATAAACTCGTTTATGATTTTATTAATTATGAATTTTAATTCTAATGTGTGATTAATAAAAAAATCTAATTTTACTATTGGATAAATATAATCAACCAAATCTATCAATTTAGTTCTTTTTATATTATGATTAGTATATACAATATTAGCAATTAATGCTGGTAAAATTAACGTATGTTGTATGCTATTTTTATAGTATTTTATATTATAAATATTATCCTTAATTAAGGATACTGAATAAGTATTACGATTATAAATAATATTTTTATTATTACTTAGAAAATTTTTTAACCAATATTTTTTATTATTAAAATTTCTAATTATTAAATCAGATGAATATGAAACACGTTTTAGTAAATTCAAATAACATAATAATTGTTTAAATAATTGTGTTCTTTTTAATGTATAATTATTAGAATCTAATAAAATTGTAAGACATAAACTAGATATATTAATTACTACAGCATTATTAATTTTACTCATAATATTATAAGCAACACTATTTACTAAGGTTGTAATATATTTTTTATTAGTTTTTAAATAGTAAGTTTTTTTTATTATTTTATTTATATTTATTGGCTGACCAAAATTAACATAAATAGCATCTTTTACATTATAGATATTTTTTATTTGCTCAAATAAAAAAAAAGTATATCCTTTTTTATTTATATTATTATTTATTTCTGCATTATAGTAATCTATTTCTATAATTTTTGTGTAACTAATATGTATAGGAATAATAGTAACTTGTCGATGTACATTATTTAATACATATTTTATAATTATATTTAATAATCCGGTTTTAGGTACTAATAACTTTCCAGTACGTGATCTACCACCCTCAATAAAATATTCTATAGTATTATCATTATTTAATAAATAATTAAGATATTCACGAAAAACAATAGAATATAACTTATTATTTCTAAAACCACGTCGTATAAAAAAAGCTCCTAATAATCTAGCTATATTTCCTAATAACCAAAAATTTAAGTTTATTCCAGCAGCAATAAGTGGTGGTAGTAATATATTATTATATAATATATAAGAAATAATAATATAATCCATATGACTACGGTGACAAGGAATATAAATAATTTTATGTCTTTTTTCAGCAATTATTCTAACTCTATGTATATTATATACTTTTATAATATGATTTATTTTTTTAAAGAAAAATTGTAATAAATTATTACATAAATTAAATGCTTCATAAGAAAAATTATCCGATATTTCTTTAAATATTTTAATAATATTTTCTTTGTTAAAAGTTAATTTATTTATTTTACTAACTCTTACATATTGTCTAATATTGCTAATAATATTATTAATATCATACATATTAAAATTATTTGATCCAATTATTATTATTTTTTGTCGTATAAAATAAATACTAATTATTCTTAGTATTTTATTAGTATTATCTAATGTAATATTATTTATTTTATTATAAATATAAAAAGATGATAATGGTTTAGAAAAATATATTATACTATCTTTTTTTATCCATAAAAAATTAATAATCCTTATGAATAAATTAATTATATTATTTATAAAAAAATACGAATTTTTATAAAAAAATAATTTTTTCTTGTTACTAATTATTGTTACTAAAATAATTGTAATATTATTATAATAATTAACAATTATGTTTAAGTAATTATTAAATTTATTAATATTTTTATTAAAATACATATGTCGAAAATAATTATGCTTTTCTTTTATACAAAAATATCTAGGTATTTTTTTATTATTAATTGATACATTATCTAATGGATTAGGTAAATTATATTTTTTACATTGAATATATAATAATACTAGATAAAATTTAGAATTAGTTAACACTAAATACATTAATGGATTATTAATTTTATTACTTACGTTAAGTAAATTATTATGATATGTTCTAATATTTAATACTTTTTTACATATAAATGATATGCATAAAAAAAATATATTTTTCCAAAAAAACATAATCTTATCCTTAATAATTATTCATTTTAATATAATATAACCGTAAACTATACTTAAATATAAATAACTATTACTTAAATAATATAATTTATTTTGAAAAATACAATCTATTTATTTAAATATTGATAATATTTAACATTTATTTTATTATGGTAATTAATTTAATAAAGATATATCAAATTAATGTAATTATTATTTATTTAAATATGTTATTAAAGAAAAGTCACATTGACAGTAAATTATTTAGTAATAATTATAAACATCATAGATCATTACCATATTCTATGGAAGCAGAACAATCACTATTAGGTAGTTTAATACTAGATAATAAACGTTTAGATGATATTATCACTATAATTAACGACAATGATTTTTATAGTAATATTCATCGTGTGATTTTTTGTGAAATACAAAATTTATTAGATAATGGTAAACCTGTTGATTTAGTTACTCTATCACAGTCGTTAGAGCAAAAAAATAAATTAGATATTATTGGGGGATGCGCTTATCTATCTGAATTATCAAAAAATACACCAAGTATTATAAATATAATATCTTACGCAACTATAATAAGAGAACATGCTATAGTAAGGGAATTGATTAATGTTGCACATGAAATAGCAGATGCTAGTTATTATCCTCATGGTCGTAGTAGTTCAGATTTATTAGATTTAGCTGAATCATTAATTTTTCAAATCTCAGAAAATAGAACAAATACAAATGATAATTTGAAAAGTATTGAAAATATTATAGAACATACAGTAAATAAAATTGAACAATTATATAAAAAACCAAACAGTAGTATTACTGGAATATCTAGTGGTTATAAAGATTTAGATGTGAAAACTGCTGGTTTACAAAAATCAGAATTAATTATTATAGCAGCTAGACCTTCAATGGGTAAAACCACGTTTGCAATTAATTTATGTGAAAATATAGCTATGTCAGAAGATAAACCTGTTTTAATTTTTAGTTTGGAAATGCCAGGTGAACAAATTATGATAAGAATGCTAGCATCATTATCACGTGTAGAACAAAGTAAAATTCGTACTGGTCAATTAAACGATAATGACTGGACTAAGATTTATAATACTATAAAGATTTTATTAAATAAAAAAAATATATATATTGATGATTCATCTAGATTAACTCCTACTGAAATAAGAGCACGTGCACGACGTGTATATAAAGAACATCAAGGATTAAGTGTAATTATGATTGATTACTTACAGTTAATTAGAGTTCCATATTTAGCTGAAAACCGTACATTAGAAATAGCAGAGATATCTAGATCATTAAAATCTTTAGCCAAAGAATTAAAAATACCAATTATAGCTTTATCACAACTAAATAGAAGTTTAGAGCAACGTGCTGATAAAAGACCATTAAATTCAGATTTAAGAGAATCAGGTTCTATAGAGCAAGATGCTGATTTAATTATGTTTATATATCGTGATGAAGTATATAATGATAATAGTATGAAAGGCATTGCTGAAATTATTATAGGTAAACAAAGAAATGGTCCAATTGGTACTATTAAATTAATGTTTAATGGTCATTGGTCTAGATTTGATAACTATTCTGATTACAATTATACTTATTAAAAAATAATAAATAATAAAAACGAGATTATTATGAAAGGAGTAAATAAAGTTATTTTATTAGGTTATTTAGGAAGTAATCCAGAAATACGTTATATGGCTAATGGTAACATAATAGCTAACGTTAGTTTAGCTACATCTGATACATGGCGCGATAAGCAAACAGGAGAAATTAAAGAGAAAACTGAATGGCATAAGATAGTTTTTTTTGGAAAAATAGCAGAAATAGTAAGAGAATACTTAGTTAAAGGCTCACAAATTTATGTAGAAGGTAGTTTACAAACAAGAAAATGGCAGGATAAAAATAATATTGATCATTATACTACAGAAATAATAGTTAGTGTTAACGGTACATTACATATTATAAATAATCGTAATAAAGTTAAAAATAGTACCAAAAACGATATATCTAATGACAAGAATGAAGAAAAAAATAAAACATACCAAGAAGATAAAGATCTATCAATTAATTTTGATGACGATTTACCATTTTAGAATATTAAAATTATTTACCTATACAAAACTTAGAAAATATTTCGTCTAATAAATCATCATCATATACATTACCAATAATACTATCTAAATGGTATTTAACATATTTTAATTCCTCTAATAAAATATCATAATATAAATGATTTTCTTTACCCCTTTTTAGATGTAGAATAACATTTTTTAATACACTAAAATATCTATGTTTGTTCATAGTATTAAATTTATAATTATTTTTAGTATACAAATTTTTTATATGATCAAAAATTAAATTTAATCCCTTTTTTAATTTTGCTGATATTGTTATAACATGATATTTTTCTAGTTTATCAATAGAAATATTTTTGTTATTAATATCAGCTTTATTACGAATAATAGTGACTGGTATATTATTAATTATTTTAGTAAAAATATTATAAACATAATTTAATTCTTCAATTTTATAAGTAATATTACTATCAACAACTAATAATATATGATTAGCTGTTTTAATTTCTTTTAGAGAATGCTTAATTCCCATTTTTTCTATAAAATTATTTGTATTATGAATTCCTGCTGTATCACTAAAATTAATTATTACACCATCTAAATTAATACAATGTCTCAATACGTCTCTAGTAGTTCCAGGAAATGAAGTTACTATAGCATTATTATAACCAATTAAAGCATTAAATAAACTAGACTTCCCAACATTAGGTTTTCCAACAATAACTATTTTAATACCATCACGTAATATAATATTATTTTTTACTTGTTCATTTAATTTATTTGTTATATTAATCATACTATCTAATTTAGATACAATATGATTACTAGATAATTGTTCTAATTGATCATCAGGAAAATTAATCACTGCTTCCATATAAGAGTATAAGTTATTTACAGTATTTATTAAATTTTTAATTTTACAAGAAAATTTACCATTAAATGTATTTATTGATTCTTTAGAAAATTCTAATGAATTAGAATTAATCAAATTAATTATAGATTCAGCTTGTACTAAATCGATTTTTTTATTTAAAAAAGCACGCATAGAAAACTCTCCAGGATTAGCCATACGAATATCAGGTAAAGAAATAATATATTTTAATAAACTATTTAATATTATTGGCCCACCATGACAATGTAATTCTAACATATCTTCTCCAGTAAAAGAATTTGGATTATTAAATAAAATAGCAATACCATAGTCTATAATTTCATTCTTATATTTAAATGGTAAATAACTTGCTCTTCTATTTTTTGGAATTAACCCTAATATTTTTTTTGCTATATTATGTGTTAAGGTTCCAGAAATACGTATAATACCAATACTACTATATCCTGGAGTAGTTGCTATAGCAGCTATAGTATCTTCATTTTGATTTATTATATTCATTATTCCATTTAATTAACTTATTTTATATTTTATTTAATACTACGAAATATTATTTGTTGTTGTATAATAGTTATTATATTACTAATAATATAATATAATACTAAACCAGAAGGAAACCAAAAGAAAAATAATGTAAATATAATTGGCATAATAGTTGATATCTTTTTTTGTATTAAATCTTCAACGTTATTTGAAGATATTTTTTGTATTATATACATAGTTATACCCATAATTATCGGTAAAATATAATATGGATCTTGAGATGATAAATCATGTATCCAAAAACAAAAATTAGCATGTCTTAATTCTACTGATTCAGATAGCACATAATACAAACCTAAAAATATCGGCATTTGTATTATAACTGGTAAACATCCACCAAATGGATTAACTTTTTTCTTTTTATATAAAAGTAATATTTCTTTGCTTTGTTGTTGCTTGTTATCTTTAAATTTTTTACGAATCATATTAATTTTAGGTTGTAATAAACGTATTTTTGCCATTGAAATATATTGAGTTTTAGTTAAGGGATATAATATTATTCTTACTATTATAGTTGTAATAATTATTGATAATCCCCAATTATTTGTATATTTTGTAACATAATTTAATAATTTAAATAATGGTTGAGATATAAACCATAACCATCCATAATCAATAGTAAGATCTAAATTATTTGCTAATAATTTTAATTCTGATTGTAATTTTGGTCCAATCCATATAGCAGTACAAATATTTTTTTTACTATAAGCACCAATATTTATTTTATTTTTAAAACCAATTAAAATACTATCATCAATTTTTTTAGTATAAATATTATTAATTCCAATATTTGGAATAATTAAGGTAGTAATAAAATATTTTTGTGACATAGCTATCCATCCATAACTAGTATTAGTAAGTAAATTATAATTTTTTATTTCTTCAAAATTATATTTTTTATAATTTTCATGATCAGTAGAATATGAAATATTTCTATAAAAACCATTAATAAAATTATTATTATACTGGTTAGGAATATTAATAGATTGTTGTATTTGACCAAAAATATTTATCGGAATAATCTTATTAGTATTATTAGTAATACTATCAATTATATCAATTTTATAACTATTACGTTTTAATATAAATGTTTTGATATAAGTAAATTTATTATTATATTTATATATAAATGGTACTTTTATATCTTTTTTATTATTTTTTAGTACATATATCATTTTTTTATTACAAAACCTTAGCTGGTTTATTAAATTTTTACTAAAATAATCATCACTGGATAAACTACTTTTTAATTGGTAAATGAAATTAGACGAAGTATCTAATAATTTAAATGATTCACGTGATTTAAGATATTTTGGATATTTTAATAAAAGTGCTTGTTCTATTGCAAAATTATATGGATTAATCTTTAATAATAAAGTATCAGTTATAACTGTAACGATATAATTCTTATTATTCAATAAATATTTATTATTACTTATTACATGTTTATCTATTGTATTTAATTTGTTATCATTTTGCCACATTTGCCATAATAAAAAGGAAACAAGCACTAAAATAATTATAAGAAAGTTTCTTTGTGTATTCATTATAATTTTATCATATTATAAATATTTATTAACTGGATCATAACCACCATTACTTATTGGTGAACATTTAACTATCCTTTTTATAGAAAACCAAATACCTTTTACTAATCCAAATGTAGTAATTACTTCTATAGTAAATTGTGAACAACTAGGAATAAATCTACAATGTTTACCTAACAAAGGACTAATTATTATTTTGTACCAATATATTATATTAGTTAATATTAATACTAACATTATGTTAATTATTATTAATTTGATATACTTTAAAATTAATTTGCTTTATTTCCAATAAATATTTTTTTACTAAAATTATATAATCCATAAAAAAAAATTTATGTTTATTTAGACGAAAATATTCTCGTACTAACCTCTTCATTTTATTTCTTTGAAAAGAATACCTAATATTTTTTTTTGGTACTATAATACCAATACGAGAATAATTCAAATTATTTATACAACCTATTACAGTAAATTGCTTATCAAAGCTAAAGTATTCTAGTTTATTAAAAACTAAATTAAATTGTTTATTAAATAGTAATTTTTGTTTTTTCAAAAATTTATATTTTTTATTCATTAAGTTTTAACTAGAAACTGTTAAATATAATCTTTTTTTAGCTCTTCTATGTGATATAATTTTACGACCACTACTTGTTTTCATACGATGACGAAAACCATGTTTGCGCAATTTTCTTAATATAGATGGCTGAAAAGTTCTTTTCATTAATTTTCCTAGTTTTAAAATTATTATATTTATACATAATATAAATATATAAAGATTATTTATAATAAGTCAAAAAATATATATACTTATAGTAATTATAATATCATAATAGTATTTATTATTATCTATATTTAATGAATATAATAATTTTTTTGTAAAAGATAAAATTATAATTTTGAAATTAATGAAATTTAGCGTAGAAAATATTAATCTAATAAAATTATTACAAAACTTATATACTTTAACTAGTAATAATTTATCTTTACCAATATTAAATAATGTTTTAATTAAAGTTTTTGACGATTACATATTGTTTATCAAAACTAATATAGAAATAGAAATTATAGCTAAAATGAGTGATTGTAACACTATTCGTACTGGAGTAATAACAGTATCCATAAAAAAACTATATAATATTTGTAGAAAATTACCTAATAATAGTATTATCTATGTATCTTTGAAAGATAAAAAACTAATTATTAAAACTAAAAATAGTTTATATTCTTTATCTACTTTACCAGATAAAGGATTTCCTAAAATTAGTTATAGGAAAAATAATATTAATTATACTTTATCTAGTAATATTTTACTTAATGCCTTATCTTGTACTTATTTTTCTATGGCTAAACAAGATGCTCGTTATTACTTAAATGGTATATTATTTAAAATATCATCAAATATTATGTATGTTGTATCTACAAATGGTCATAGATTATCTATTTGTGAAACTAGTATTAATTTCAATATACTAAATTTATCTATTATAATTCCAAGAAATGGAATATTAGAATTAATGAAATTATTAAATAAACATGAATGTTTAATTAATATATTTTTTAACCGTGAGAGCATATCATTAATAATTAATAATTACATATTTACTTCTAGATTAATTGATGGGATTTTTCCTAATTTTATTAGTGTTATACCAAAAGATATAAATATCCAAATATCTTTAAATTTAAAGGAATTAAAAAGTGCTCTAAATAGAATAATAACAATTATTAATGATAAATCATATGGTATAAAATTAATTATTAGTAAAAATAAATTAGTTTTAATAGCAAATAATTTAGATTTTGAAATAGCAAAGGAAATTATTATTATAAAATACGATGGAAAAAATGTTGAATTTGCGTTTAATGCAATATATATATTAGACGTATTAAATGTATTACAATGTAAAATACTAACATTGGCATTTACTGATAATGGTATACTTAAAATTAGTGATTCAATGAGTCATCAGTCATTAACCTATGTTATAATGCCTATGAAGATTTAATAATTACTATTTAGTATTAATATAGTTATATTTTTTAATATTACTAATGAATAAATAAAATTATTTTTTTGTTAACGTAAATATTAATTAGTTATTTATTTCAGATAATTTTTTATTATAGATTAAATTTTAATTACTTATATTAGAAATGACAATAAATTATTATGATTCATCCAATATAAAAATACTTAGAGGACTAGATGCAGTTCGTAAAAGACCAGGTATGTATATAGGTAATACGGATGATGGTACTGGTTTACATCACATGGTATTTGAAGTTTTAGATAATTCTATCGACGAATCATTAGCTGGTTTTTGTAATAATATTATTGTTATTATCCATAACGATAATTCAGTTTCAGTAGAAGATAACGGTAGAGGTATACCTGTTGATATACATAAAGAAGAAGGTATATCTGCAGCTGAAGTAATAATGACTATGTTACATGCTGGTGGAAAATTTGATGATAATTCCTACAAAATTTCTGGTGGATTACATGGAGTAGGTATTTCTGTTGTTAATGCATTATCAGAAAAATTAATTCTTACTATTATGAGAGACGGGTTTGTATATCAACAATATTATTCTTTTGGTATTCCAAAAAAACCAATTAATATTATTAATAAAACTAATCGTAATGGAACAATTATAAGATTTTGGCCTGATCTTAATATATTTACTAATGAAACAAAATTTAATTTTAATATATTAAAGAATAGATTAAAAGAGTTATCATTTTTAAATCCTAGTATATCTATTAATTTAATAGATGAATGTAATAATAAACAAGAATATTTTCAAAATATTGGTGGTATTAAATCATTTGTATCATTAATAAATAAAAATAAATTACCAATTCATCAAAATATACTTAGTTTTTCTTCTAAAAAGAATAATATATTTATTGATATTGCTATGCAATGGAATAATTCTGCTAAAGAAAATATTTATTGTTTTACAAACAATATACCTCAAAAAGATGGTGGTACTCATTTATCTGGATTTAGAACTGCATTAACTCGTACTATAAATCAATATATAGATAAAGAATTTTTGAGTAAAAAAAATAAACTATTAATTTCTGGAGAAGATATACGTGAAGGATTAACTACTGTGATATCAATAAAAATGTTTGATCCAAAATTTTCTTCACAAACAAAAGATAAATTAGTGTCATCAGAAGTTAGATATGTTATAGAATCATTAGTAAGTGAAAAATTATTAGATTTTTTATTAGAATATCCTAATGATACTAAAATAATAATTAATAAAGTTATTAGCGCAGCAAAAGTTAGAGAAGCAGCTCGAAAAATAAGAGAACTAACAAGAAAAAAAAATATATTTGATACTAGTAAACTACCAGGTAAATTAACTGATTGTCAAGAAAAAAATCCAGCATTATCTGAATTATATTTAGTAGAAGGAGACTCTGCAGGTGGCTCAGCAAAACAAGGACGTAATCGAAAAAATCAAGCTATTTTACCATTAAAAGGTAAAATACTTAACGTTGAAAAAGCCTGTTTTAGTAAGATGCTATCTTCACAAGAGTTAATAGCTTTAATTACTACCTTAGGTTGTGGAGTAGGGAAAAATGATTTTAATATAGACAAACTAAGATATCATAATATAATTATTATGACTGATGCAGACGTAGATGGATTGCATATTAGAACTTTATTATTAACATTTTTTTATAGATATATGCCTGATATTATAAAAAAAGGTTATTTATTTATTGCCCAACCACCGTTATTTAAAATAAAACAGAATAATAGGGAAATATATATTAGTAATAATGATGATATGAATATTTATCGTATTAATTTAGCAATTAATAACACTAAGTTTATTATTAATAATAAAGAAATATTTGGAAAATCACTATTTGAAATAATTAATAATTATTTAATAATTAAAAGAAAATTAAAAGATATTAAATATTCATACTATGAATACTTAATAAAGTATTTATTTTATCAGCCAGTATTAGAAGATTACTATTTTAATAATTTAGAAATACTTAATAAATGGGCGTTATTATTGATTAAGTTAATAAATAAGAATGAAAAAATAATATTTATTAATAATTATAAAATTTCTAAAAATAGTAGTTTTTATTATGAAATATTATTATTTATTTTAGTATATGGTAAAATTAAATGTTTTATAATAAATAAAGATTTCATAAATAGCAAAGAATATAGGGCAATTATTGATATAAAAAATAAGACGGGTATTGATTTAAATAGTAATATTTATGTACTTCATAATAAAAATAGTAAAAATACTTACTCAATCGATGAAGCAATAAAATGGTTATTAAAAGAATCTTGTAGAAGTTTAATTATTCAAAGATATAAAGGTCTTGGAGAAATGAATGCTAATCAATTATGGACAACTACAATGGATCCTAATAAAAGATGTATACTACAAATAACAATTAATGATGTTAATAAAGCAAATAATTTGTTTAATATACTAATGGGTGATAATGTAACATTACGTAGAAATTTTATTGAACAAAATTCATTAGAAGCAATAAATATTGATGTTTAATAATATTTTATTTTTTGTTATAAGTATTGAATTATTACTAGTAATGGTTAATCATATAGGTTATAATATGAAGTAATTGTTATTTTAATTTTACAGAATAGGAATAAATATGCATGATTATGATCTTTCCCCATTATTAAAACAATGGATAGGGTTTGATAGATTAGCTAGTAATATACAAATAGATCAAGAGAATTTTAACTTTCCACCATATAATATTGAAAAATACGATGAGGATCACTATCGTATTATACTAGCGTTAGCTGGTTTTAAGGAAGACGAATTAATAGTTGAAATTGAAGGACCAAGATTAACAATCAAAGGTAAACCTACTAAACCTGAAAATAGGCAGGTACATTACTTGTATCAAGGATTAATTTTTAAGAAATTTTCTTTAAGTTTTGCCTTAGCTGAACATATGTTAGTAGATTATGCTGAGTTTAATAATGGTTTACTTAGTATTAATTTAATTAGACAAATTCCAGAATCATTACAACCCCGTAGAATTATTATTAATAAACAATAAGGGTTAATATTAGTAAAACTAGCTTTATTTATTAATTATAAGGCTAGTTTTATTATATTAGATTATTTTAATATTTTTTAACTCATATTTTAAATACGCATAGTATATCGGAGCAGCTATTAACCCATTTAATCCAAAAATTGATTCTAAAAACAGCATTACTAATATTAATTCCCATGATTTAGTATTGGTTCTCTGACCAACAATTTCAGCATTTAGTACATATTCTAGTTTATGAATAATAATTAAGTAAATTAAAATAATTACTCCAACAGTTAAAGAAACTGATAAAGATGAAAAAATAATTAATATATTAGAAATTAGATTACCTATAATAGGTATTAAACCTAATAAAAAAGTACTAATAATTAAAATTTTTCTTAGTGGTATAAATACATTAAAACTAGGAAGTATAATAACAATCATAATAGCAGTTAATAAAGTATTAACTAATGATATACGTATTTGTGCAATAATTATATTATGAAATGCTAATGATAAAAAATGTATACGTTTGTTTAATTGACTAATAAAATATGAATAATTATTATTCGGTTTATTTAAAGATATTATTGCACCTATAATAATTCCTATAAAAATTGTTAGTAGAATACGTATAATTGCACGTATCATATCTCTTATAACAACTAAGTTAGATTCTAATAATAGAATAATTTTACTTTTTAAATCTTCAATATTATTAGGTAAAAATAGTAATAAAAATTTAGGAATATGCCTTTTTGTATTTAATAATATATAGTTAATATTATTAATAATACTTAAATTATATTGGAAATCTGAAGTTAATAAATTAATTAAATTAATAATTAGTAATGTAATTAATATTAATATGGTAGTTATAAGTAAAATTACTACAATTAATCTAGCTCTATTTATAAATATATATCTAAACCAAGGAGTAAAAAATATGATTAATTCATATGAAATAAAACCAGATATAAATCCAGGAAATAAATGTAATGGTATAATAATAATAATAAGTAAAAAAACTAATATATAAGAAAATATTTTTAATATTATTTTATTAGTAGACATTTTACAAAATTTATGAATAACTAACTTCTTAATAAACAATTATTTAATAAATTACTATAATAAATTTAAGTTATAATAAACAATAAACTTTAACATTTTACATAATTTAATTGTAAAAAAAATAAATTTTAATTATTATACAGTAATATTAAAAATTATCTAGTGATGTGTATAAACACCATAAATATGAAGTCATTTCAAGATATTATTTTTGATTTACAAAAATTTTGGATTAATTATGGCTGTATTATAGTTCAACCAATTGATATAGAAGTTGGAGCTGGTACATTACATCCTATAACTTATCTTGGAGCAATAAATCCTAATCCTATTTTTGCAGCATATGTACAAACTTCTAGAAGACCATCAGATGGTAGATATGGAATTAATAAAAATAGATTGTTGCAGTATTATCAATTCCAGGTAATATTAAAACCATCTACAAATAAGTTACAAGAATTATATATTAAATCTCTTAAATCATTAAAATTAGATTTAAATAATAATGATATAAAATTTATTGAGGATAATTGGGAACATCCAACATTAGGTGCTTATGGATTAGGTTGGGAAGTTTGGTTTAATGGTATGGAAATCACACAAATTACGTATTTACAAAAAATGGGTGGTTTAAAATGTAATCCAGTAATGGGAGAAATTACATATGGATTAGAACGTTTAGCTATGTGTATACAAAAAGTAAATAACATTTATGATATAGTATGGAGTAATAGTAAAAAAGGTACCGTATTCTACAAAAATATATTTTACCAAAACGAATTAGAAAATTCTAAATATTATTTTGAATATATTAATAAAAATTTTCTTTTACGACTTTTTATTTATTATGAAAAAGAAATAAATAGATTAATTAATTTAGATAATCCATTAATATTACCAGCATATGAATTAGTTATGAAAAATATACATATTTTTAATATATTAGATGCATCTAATATCATTTCTTTATTAGAAAGACAAGATTTTATATTAAGAATTAATAATTTATCTAAAAAAATTGCTAAAATTTACTTAAAACATCATAAAAATATTAATTTCCTAATTTAGGATAATTAATATTAATAAATAATAATGAAAATAAACAGTTTATTAATCGAAATAGGCACAGAAGAGTTACCATCAAATATGTTAACAGTATTAATTAATAAATTAATTAATAATATTTCTTATGAATTAAATAGATTTGATGTTAGATATATAAAAATAATTAGGTTTTTCTCTTCTAGAAGATTAGCTATTATAATATTAATAAATATTTTTTCATTAAGAAACATAATAAATAGTAAATATTTCTTATTACTATATAAATTAGTACAAAACAAAGATAATACTAAAAATAATAGTATTTATAATTATACTAACTATATTTTAAATAATAAGTATAAGTTACGTAGTAAATATTTTATAACAAATATGATCTTTAATATGATAAAAACATCTATCGAGATTATTAAAGTACCAAATATGATGTATTGGAATAATAATAATTTATATTTTGTTCGTCCAATTAATAATATTACTGTTTTACTAGATAATTATATAATTAAAGGAAAAATACTTGGTATTAATAGTAATAATATCATTTATGGTCATAGATTTATGGGATTATATAATATTAGTATAAAATCTGCCAATCAGTATCCAAAAATATTAATGAGTAACAAGGTTATAGTTGATTTTAATAAACGTAAACATATCATTATAAATAGAATTAAAAATATTACAACTAAATTAAATGGTTATGTTAATATTAGTTATAAATTACTAAAAGAAATTACAGCAATAACAGAATGGCCAGTATTACTAGTTGGTAAATTTAAAGAAAAATTTCTTTCTTTACCTTTAGAAATATTGGTATATATAATTCAAGATATACAAAAATGTTTTCCTGTATATACTAATAACGGTAATTTATCAAAATATTACATATTAGTTATTAATATTATTTCTAATAATAGTAAAACCATAATTAATGATAATAATAATATAATTAACAATCGCTTAGAAGATGCAGAATTATTTCTTATTCAAGATCGTAAAAAAAGTTTAATTAATTATTTAATTAATTTAAAAAATATTTCATTCCATGCAAAATTAGGATCAATGTTTAATAAAAGTTATAGATTACGTAATATATCATCTTATTTAGCATACTTAATTGGTGCTAATATTAATTGGGCAGCTAAGGCTGCATTAATATCAAAATGTGATTTAGCTACTAACATGGTAAAAGAATTTGGTCATGTAAAGGGTATAATTGGTATGTATTATGCTTCATTAGATAATGAAGTTTTAGATATTGTCAAAGCTCAGAAAGAACAATATAATTGTTATATAAATGGTAATTTAGTAACAAATAAAATATCGTGTATATTAATCATAGCAAATGCCATAGATAATATAGTTGGATTTTTTGGCATTAATAAATTACCTACTGGTAGTAGAGACCCATTCGGGTTACGTAGAGATGCAATTAATATAATACAAATAATAATAAAAAATAAATTATTTATAGATATTAGAAAACTAATAGAGTACTCTATAATAACTTATAATAATAAATTTTTTAATCAAAAAAAAGAGTTTTTAATTACAAACATTATTAATTTTATATTTAATCGTTTACGTTTTTGGTATGTAAATCAAGGTTTTAATGAAAAAATAATTAGTATTATACTAACAAAGAAAGTTACTAATTTAGTAAATTTAGATAAAATAATAATTGATGTTAATCAGTTTATAAAATTAAATAAGTTAAAAATACTAGTTAAAACTTATAAAAGATTAATTAATTTGTTAGGTAAATATCCAGTTAAAATAAATAATTATTTTAAACGTTCACTCTTAAAAAATAACATAGAAATTAACTTATTTTATTATTTAAAAGATACAAAACAAATTATAAATAATTTCCTTACAAGAAAAGAATATTATCAAATTTTAGTTAAATTAACAAAATTATGTAATATAATAAATAAATTTATCGATACAGTACAAATTATAGTACCTAGTAGTCTAATTACATTAAATCGTTTATTGTTAATAAAATATTGTTGTAATTTATTATTAACAGTAATTGATTTATCTTTATTAATTAATTTTTTTTAATAAAAACTATATATTAGTATGAATTATTTAACTATTAGTTCTAGTAAATTTTTTGGTGGTTATATTAATTTACCAGGATCAAAAAGTATTTCCATTAGAGTATTATTATTAGCAGCTCAATCAATAGGTATTACTCATATATATAATTTATTCTATAATGATGATGTTAAGTATACATTAATTGCTCTAAAAAAATTAGGTGTAAGATATTTTTTATTTAAAAATAATACATCATGTACAATATTTGGATTAGGTAATAATTTTCATAATATGAATAAATCTAAATTATCTATATTTATAGGACAATCTGGGGCACTAATGAGATTTTTATTAGCTCTTTTATGTTTAAAAAGAAAATATATTATCTTAACTGGTTCACCATATATAAAACAACGTCCTATTAAACCATTAATTAATGCATTACAACAAGGTGGAGCGAAATTTATTTTAAAACACAATAAATTACCAATAGTTTTAGGTGGATTTTTAGGAGGTACAATTAATATTATTGGTAATATATCTAGTCAATTTATTAGTGCATTACTTATGTTAGCTCCATTAGCTAATTGTAATACTACCATTATAATAAAAAATCAGATAATTTCTAAACCATATATTAATATGACTATTAGTATAATGAAAATTTTTGGTGTAAAAATTACTAACTATAATTATAAGTATTTTTATATTATTGGAAAACAACATTATTCTTCTCCAGGAAGTTATATTATAGAAGGTGATATAACACATGCCTCATATTTTTTAGGAGCAGCTGTAATTAGTAGTAGCGCAGTATTAATTAACAATATCAATTATAATAGTATTCAAGGTGATATAAAATTTCTAAATATTTTAACTAAAATGGGAGCTAAAATATTATTAGGTAGTAATTATATTAAATGTATTGGAGTAGAAAAATTATATTCTGTAAATATTGATTGTAAAGATATACCAGATGCAGCAATGACCATAGCTATAGTTGCTATTTTTGCTATTGGAATAACTAAATTATATAATATATCAAGTTGGAATATTAAAGAAACTAATAGAATTATTGCTATGACTAATGGATTAGTAAAATTAGGTGTTAAAGTAATTAGTAATCAAAATAGTATGATTATTATACCAAAAAAAAAATTAAGTAAGTATGTAATAATTAATACTTATAATGATCATCGTATAGCAATGTGTTTTTCTTTATTAGTCCTATCTAAGATTAAAATTACTATTATTAATCCTAATTGTGTTAATAAAAGTTTTCCTAATTTTTTTAAATATTTTTTATCTTACTGTTATAATAATAATGATTAACAATTTAATATTCTTTTAATAAAATTATTTATTAATTATTAAATTATATATATTTGTTGAAAAAATATTAATTTGATATTAATTTTTTGATTGTATAATATAATACAATATTATTACATAATATTATAATATCTAATTATTAATATTATAATTTCTGGTGTAAGTAAGTTTATACATAAAATAATATCTTGTTATCGGATAACAGATAATAATATTAACCAACTATATCTTAAGAAGGATACTTAAATATCAGTTAATAAAAAATTAAGTTTATATATGATAGATTCTTTTACTCAATTATTCGAAAAATCTATAAAAAATATTAACATTTATTCAGGCATGATTATTAAAGGATTAATAATATCAATTACAAAAAATATAGTTTTAGTTGATGCTAATCTAAAATCGGAAGCTACTATTCCAATAGAACAATTTTATGATATTCATGGTAATTTAGAAATTAAAGTTGGAGATATAGTAGATGTTATGTTAGATAATATAGAGAACGGATTAGGAGAAACATTACTCTCAAGAGAAAAAGCAAAAAAACAAGAAATATGGAATCGATTAGAAAAAATATACCATGATACTAATATTACTATTGGTGTGGTTAGTGGAAAAGTAAAAGGTGGTTTTACAGTTGAGCTACATGGTGTACGTGCATTTTTACCTGGTTCTTTGGTAGATATTAAACCAGTTAAAGATATTGATCTGGAAGGTAAAGAATTAGAATTTAAAATAATTAAATTAGATAAAAAACGTAATAATATAGTTGTTTCTCGTAGAGCTATTTTAGAATTAGAGCATAATAATTATAAATTAAAACTACTATCTAGTTTACAAGAAGGTATGATTGTTAAAGGAATAGTAAAAAATTTAACAGATTATGGAGCATTTATCGATCTTGGTGGTGTAGATGGATTATTACATATTACTGATATAGCTTGGAAAAGAGTTAAACATCCTAGTGAAATTATAAATCTTGGTGAAGAAATAACTGTTAAAGTATTAAAATTTGATAAAGAACAAACTAGAGTATCTTTAGGATTAAAACAACTAAAACATGATCCGTGGTTATTATTAATAAAAAAATATTCTGAAGGTAATCGTCTACAAGGAAAAGTAACTAATATAACTGATTATGGATGTTTTGTAGAAATTGATCATGGTATTGAAGGATTAGTTCACGTTTCTGAAATGGATTGGACTAATAAAAATATTCATCCTTCTAAATTAGTTAATATTAATGATATGGTTGAAGTAATAATCTTAAATATTGATCATGAACGTCGTCGTATATCATTAGGTATCAAACAATGTAAAATTAATCCATGGAAAAATTTTGCATCGTTATATAATAAGGGTGATTGTGTAAGTGGTAAAATAAAATCTATAACTGATTTTGGTATGTTTATTGAATTAGATGGTGGTATTGATGGGTTAATACATACTTCTGATATATCATGGGAAACAAATAGTGGAATTACTACACAACAATATAAAAAAGGTGATATAGTTAAATCATTAGTTTTACAAGTAGATGCAGAACGAGAACGTATTTCTTTAGGAATAAAACAATTAACTGAAGATCCACTAAATATTTTTTTTAGTAATTATAAAAATGAAATAGTTAGTGGTGTAGTAAAATCATTAGATGAGGACAATAGTATTAATTTAAATTTAGTAAATAATATTGATGGATATCTAAGTAATGAATCTATTAATACTAAATACAATAAAGATTTAGCATATATAAATATTGGTGATACTCTTAAAGTAAGAGTTGATAATATTGATCGTAAAAATAGACGTATTAATGTATTATATTATAATAGTAATTTAGATAAAAAAATAAATCTTAATCAAGATAAAAAATTAAAAAATAATAATAAGTTTTCTAATACTATGAGAGAAGCTTTTAAAGCAGCTACAAAAGAAGATTAAAATATTATTATCTTTTTATTTATAAAGATTTTTACGTAATTAAGTTATTGTAATTTAGTTTTCATTAAAAGATATGTGCAGTTAAGCATACATAAATTAATGTTAATTAACTTTAAAAGTTTAATACTATTATTTCAATATTTCATAATATTACTTATACACTTATACAAAAAATTTTAGTCAATGTTAAAAAATAATACTACCACATGGCAAACATTTAGCCGATTTTGGTGTATGGTTTATCCATTTAAAATTAAATTAGTAATTGCAATGATTGCATTAGTTATTGGCGCAATTAGTAATGCTTATATGATATCATTATTAAAACCAATTTTTGATCATAGTTTTGTTATTGCAGATAATAATACTGTAATATGGTGGGTACCAATTACTATAATTGGTCTGGCATTATTACGTAGTAGTAGTAATTTTATTGCTAATTATTGTATAGTATGGGTATCTAGTAAAATTGTTATGAATATAAGAAAAATGTTATTTACTCATATTATGAGTATGCCGGTATCATTTTTTGATACAAAACCAACTAGTAAATTATTGTCTTATATTACTTATGTAGCAGAGCAAGTTGCTGCTACTTCTTCTAGTGTATTAATTAATATTATCCGCGATGGTACATTAATTATACTATTATGTTGTATGATGTTTTATTATAGTTCATTGCTATCTATGACTTTATTATTGTTAACTCCATGTATTTTTTTAACTAATAAGTTTGTTTCTAATAAATCTAAAATTATTAGTAAGGAAATGCAATATGCTATGGAACAAGTTATTCATAGTACTGAACAAATGCTTAAAGGACATAAAGAAATATTAATGTATGGAGGTCAAAATATAGAAAATAAAAGATTTTATTATGTTAGCAATTTTATGAGACAACAAGAAATAAAAATGGTAGTTACTGCTTCTTTATCTGATATATTAATACAATTAATTACTTCATTAGCATTAGCGGCCATATTGTATATTATAAGTTTTCCAATAATATCAAAAACTATTACTGCTGGTACTATCACCGTTGTATTTTCTTCTATGATTGCGTTAATACGTCCAATAAAATCGTTAACTAATATTAATACTCAGTTTCAAAAAGGTATGACAGCTTGTAAAACAATATTTTCTATTTTAGATATTAAAAATGAAGAAAATTATCCAATGATTTATACTAAAAATATTGAAGGTAACATAAGTTTTAATAATGTTACATTTACATACCCAACAAATAATAATCCATCATTGTATAATATTAATTTTAATATACCAGCTGGAAGTAAAGTAGCTTTAGTTGGTCATTCTGGTGCAGGTAAATCAACTATTGCTTATTTGTTAACTCGTTTCTATAATATAGAATCTGGCAATATTACTATAGATGGCATTAATTTATATGATTATAATATCTTTTCATTAAGAAATCAAATATCATTAATATCACAAAACATATATCTTTTTAATGATACCATTGCTAATAATATTAGTTATGCTAATAAAAATGGATGTTCTAGAAAACAAATAGAAATTGTTGCTGATATGGCCTATGTTATGGATTTTGTTAAAAATATGGATGATGGTTTAGATACTATAATTGGTGAGAATGGTATTTTATTATCTAGCGGGCAAAGACAATGTATTGCAATTGCTAGAGCATTTTTAAAAAATAGCTCAATTATTATTCTTGATGAAGCTACATCTGCTTTAGATGTGAAGACAGAATTAAATGTACAACAAGCTTTACACGTTTTAAAGAAAAACTGTACATTATTAATTATTGCACATCGTTTATCTACTATTGAAGATGTTGACGAAATACTAGTTATAAAAAATGGTAAAATAATTGAAAGAGGCAATCATAAAAAATTAATTAATAGTCAAGGATTATATGCTCAAATGTGTCATATACAATATAATTAGTAAAATACTAATGAAAATTTGGTTTAATAATTCTTTATTTGTTTATTTATTATTACCAATTACTAAATTATATAATCTTATTTTAGTTATAATAAGATTTTGTTATAAGTGTAAATGGTTAAAAACACATTATTTTTCTGTACCAATAGTAATTATTGGTAATATTACTGTTGGTGGTAATGGTAAAACTCCTATAGTTATATGGTTAGTAAACAAATTAAAACGTAGGGGTTGGAAAGTTGGTGTTGTTACTAGAGGATATGGAGGTAATATAAAATATCCCTGTATTATTACAAACAATACAAATAGTGAACAATGTGGAGATGAAGCTATATTAATATGGCAAAGAACTAATGTTCCTGTAATGGTTTCTAAAAAAAGAGTATTAGCTGTTAGTATATTAATACAATTGTATAACTTAGATATTATTATTAGTGATGATGGATTACAACATTATTCGTTAGGAAGAAACATAGAATGGATAATAATTAATGGGTATTACCGATTTGGTAATGGTTATCTTTTACCTTCTGGACCAATGAGAGAAAGTATTAACCGTTTAAAACATTCAAAAGTAGTTATAGTAAATAATGGATTATTACAACGTAATGAAATTCCTATGTTTATTAAAACTTATACTGTAATAAATTTATATAATAAAAAAAGTTTACCTATTAATAAGTTTAAGTTTAATAAAGTAGTACTAATAGCTGGTATAGGATATCCCAAAATTTTTTTTAATATGGTAAAGAGTATAGGTATATCATCAATAAAAGAAATATCTTTTCTTGATCATCAAGAATATAGCCAATCTATGTTAGATCGATTAACTTATAATAAAGAACAATTATTAATGACAGAGAAAGATGCTATAAAATGTCAAAAATTTGCTCGCAAGAACTGGTGGTATTTACCAATATATGCATATTTACCGTCAAAGATTAGTAATAAATTAATATATAGTATAGAAAATTATATTTTTAAATATAAATACAATAATAAAGATATTACTTAAGATTTATAAATTTTTATGATAAATAAAAAATTACTAAAAATTATTGTATGTCCAATTTGTAAAAATAAATTAATTTTAAAAAAAAGAGAACAAGAATTAATTTGCATTATTGATTCATTAGCTTATCCAATATTAGGTAATATACCAATATTAATAAAGGATAAAGCAAGGAAATTTTAAAATGAGTTTTATTGTTATTATTCCTGCTAGATTAAATTCTAGTAGATTACCAAAAAAACCATTAGTTAATATTAACGGTATACCTATGATAATTCATGTAATGCGTAATGCATTAAATTCTTGTGCAAGTAAAGTAATAGTAGCAACTGATCATAATAGTATTGCTGAAGTAGTAAAAAAATTTGGTGGGGAAGTATATATTACTAATAATCATCACAATTCTGGAACAGAACGTATAGCTGAAGTAGTTAATTATTATAAATTATCAGATAATCAAATTATTATTAATGTTCAAGGTGACGAACCATTAGTATCAGCCACATTAATTAATCAAATTGCTAATACATTACCAAATGAAGATTATAGTATGTCTACTATGGCAATACCAATAAATGATATACAAGAGATAATAAACAAAAATGTGGTAAAATTAATTATTAATAAGTATAATTATGCTATATACTTTACTCGTACTATTAAAAATAGTACTCTTGCTAAAAGTATAGTATTAAAACATATTGGTGTATATGGTTATAATGTATCTTTTATTAAATATTATAAAAATCTTTATAGCCCAATAGAACATATTGAACATTTAGAACAGTTAAGAGTATTATGGCATGGAAAAAAAATATATACTTTAGTAATAAATTCACCTATACCAATAATTAGTATTGATACTTTAGAAGACTTAGAACAAATACATTTTTTAATAAAAAATAATAAATTAATTTATAAAAAATTTAAAAATTAATATCATACATACTTCTAGGAAATGGTATTACATCACGAATATTATGCATACCAGTAATATATAAAATTAATCTTTCTAGACCAATACCAAAACCAGAATGTGGGACAGTACCATATTTACGTAAATCTCTATACCACCAATAATTTTTAATGGAAAGATTTTTTTCTTTTAAACAAAGATCTAATTTATTTAAACGATCTTCTCGTTGTGATCCACCAATAACTTCGCCTACATCTTGAGCAATTATATCCATTGCAGCTACTGTTTTATTGTCATCATTAACACGCATATAAAATGCTTTTATACTCTTTGGGTAATTTGTTATAGCAACAATATTTTTAAAATATTCATTAGTTAGATAATTTTCATGTTCTAAAGAAAAATCACAACCCCAAACTATTTGTTTATTAAATTTATTTTTATATTTTTTTAATATTCCTATTGCCTCATTATAGCTAATATGTATAAACCCATTATTAATAAAATTACCTAAACGATTAATTAAATTTTTATTATTATTATATTTAACACAGAATTCTATATCTTTCATTCTATTATTTAATACATGTTTAAATATGTATTTTAACATATTTTCTGCTAAAAGGATAATATCTTGAAGATTAGCGAATGCTATTTCTGGTTCTACCATCCAAAATTCAGCTAAATGTCTACTAGTATTAGATTTTTCTGCTCTAAACACTGGACCAAAAGTATACACTTTGGATAAAGCACACGCATAACTTTCAATATTTAACTGACCAGATACGGTTAAAAAAGATTTTTTACTAAAGAATTTTTTAGTATTTGCTGATACACTAAACATAGTACTATAACCTTCTGTATCTAAACTAGTAATAATTGGAGTTGTAACCCAAATAAAATTATTTTTATTCATAAAATTATGTACAGCAGTAAACACTTCATGTCTTATACGAGTTACAGCGCTAATGATATTAGTTCTTATTCTTAAATGTGAAACTTGACGTAAATATTCTAAACTATGAGATTTAGCTGATATTGGATAATTACGTGGATTATCTACTAATCCAATAATTAATACTGATTTAGCTTGCATTTCATAGTTTTGTTTTTCTTTTAGAGATTTAATAACTAAACCACTTATTTGCACAGAACAACCAGTAGTTAATTTTAATATTTCATTGTAATTACTTATATTATTTTTAATAACTACTTGTAAATTATCAATACATGAACCATCGTTTATACTAAGAAATGAAATTCCTAACTTAGAATCACGACGTGTTTTTACCCAACCACGTATTGTAATATTTTGATTCTTAAATAACCCATTAATAATATTTTTTATGCAAATTTTATACATTAAACAAATGATATAGTTTATTTATAAATATAAAAATTAATTTATTAATCTAATATAATTATACTATATTAGTGTACTTATCATATAGTAAAATATGAGTAACCATTATTCATTTATTTATAACGTTTTTATCGTAATTTAAAAAATTCATTATAATAATATAAATAATTATAATTAATTACTTTTTAATAAGTAAAATAATTAAGATAAATTAGATACTAAAAAATACAGACCCCATTATATTAAATACATTTAAAAATATATAAAATAAATTATTATTTATATTTTTAATATAAAAATTATACAATAGTTTAATTCTAATTACTTTAGATATAAAATTATAACTTATATATTATTCATAATTTTTTAAAGAACATTAAAACTAATATTTTTGTTACTTTTAAGTAAAAAAATACTAAATTATTAACGATAAATAAGTTAAAACACTAAAATTAATTTTTTGGCTAAAAATAAAATTTAATTTGTATCAAGCACGATTATTAATAGTAAATAATTATTAATATTAGTATATACTAATATTAATAATTAATGAATAATAACTAAGATTTTTTTTATAATTAATAATTTACCTAATTTATTTTTTTGAATTTATATTTTAATAAAATACATAATTTTTATTATTCAAATTAATATAATTTAATTTACTATTAAAATATCATATTATAAAAAAATTAATACTTTTTTATTGATAGTAATACTAATAATTTATTTTTTAGCAAAAAATCTTAAAATATGTGTTTTGATAAAAATATATTATTATTAATTATTATAATAACTACTATTTAATGATAATTTAATATATTATAATTTATCATATAATTTTACTATTTTTGATTTAGTACTGTTAGTAATAATAAATAGTTTTATATTAGTTATACATCTTATCTAAAATGATTATAATATTATCATCTATATTATATATCATAAAAATTTTTATTATTATAAATATTAATATTACAATAATTACTTATTATCTTAAATAACATCAATATTATAATATTTAATCTAATTACATGTTTTAAAACTAGTATATTATAATCTTTAGCTAAAATATTTATGTTATCATAAAAAAGTAGTATTAAAAATTTTTTGTTTATATAAAACAAACACAAGATTTTATGATAGACTAAACATTAGTTTATCCAATATATTGTAAGTAAGATAAGATGTTACAATATCATAATTAATAAAATATTATTTTTTAGATTAATTAAATTTATTTAATTTATTTTTTAATAGCTACTATTACTTAATAAAGTAAAAATGATATTAAATATTTTATTACTTACCATTGTAGTATTCATAATTTAATTTAAATTAAATATTAATAAAATTAGATAAACTATATTAAGTTATATCTTTTTTATGTAATTTAATTAAATAAATAATTAATATAGTATCTAAAACTAGAAAAGAACTTAAAATTTATATTAAATATAAAACATAAAATATATTTTCATTTAGATATAAATTTTTTAAGAAAATCTAGTAATACTACCATCATAGTTACCAACTAAAATGATATCAGCTACTCTTTGAGTAAAAAGTCCAACAGTAACAATTCCTGGAATATTATTTAATTTATTCTCAGTTAATTTAACATTACTTAAATCTAATCCATATATATCTAATATTAGGTTATTATGGTCAGTAATTACATTATTACGCAAAATTGGTACACCTCCAACATGTTTTTTTATTTCATTCATTATTAATGGATATGAAAATGGTATAATTTCTACCGGAACTGGGAAATAACCTAATTTTTTTACTAACTTATTACTATTAACAATGCATATAAATTTTTTAGATACAGAGGAAATAATTTTTTCATTTGTTAATGCTGCACCACCACCCTTAATCATAAACATATTATTATCAATTTCATCTGCACTATCTACATAAATATCAATAGTTTTTACTAAATTAATATCAACTACTGGTATATCTAATTGATTTAATTGATAGGATGATTTATATGAACTAGATACTGAATTATTAATATAATGTTTAATTTTAGCTAATTCTTTAATAAAGTATGATATAGTACTACCAGAACCAATACCAACAACACTGTTAGGTTTTATATATTTAATTGCTTCTACACTTAAACGTTTTTTTATTTCGTTATCTTTCATAATTAACTAATAAAATTAATAATCAATAATATATCTTTATATTATTTAAAATTAAATACT
The DNA here is from genome assembly GCA_025728545.1 of Candidatus Lightella neohaematopini. Lineage (GTDB taxonomy): Bacteria > Pseudomonadota > Gammaproteobacteria > Enterobacterales > Enterobacteriaceae > Lightella > Lightella neohaematopini_B. The sequence continues at coordinate 148,972 of JAOBJL010000001.1, read as the reverse complement.
CAATTATAAGTACTATGTTAAATCTAATTAATTACTTATATAATTTAATTTTTATATTTTAATAATTAATATTATTTATAATTTAGTATATTATAGTAGTTAAGTTATTATTAAGTAAATAATAATCATTATTTAAATTTTTAATTATATTCTTAAATAGAACTAATTATATATTAATAATTTTCTAAATGAACAGTAAATTAATTACATTCGTATTTATTATTAGCGTAATAATATTAACTATATTTTTATTTACTCATAATAAACAAAGAAAAGTTTACAATTTTAAAGAAGCTAAAAAATTAGCTATGTTAGTCAATAGAGATATTTCTGGTACTTTCTATTGTGGTTGTAAAATTAATTGGCATGGTTATCGAGGAATACCTGAATTATTATCTTGTGGATATAAAATTAGAAATAACTATTTAAGGGCACATAGAGTAGAATGGGAACATATTGTACCAGCTTGGAAATTTGGTCATGATATGAAATGTTGGTTGTATGGTGGTCGTAAAAACTGTAATAATGATTATAATTATAAAAAAATAGAAACAGATTTACATAATTTACAACCAGTTATAGGTGAAATAAATGCTGATAGAAAAAATTATGAATATAGTCAGTGGGACAGTAATTATGGTAATTATTATGGTAATTGTAAAATAAAAATAAATTTTAAAACAAAACAAGTAGATCCACCAATAATTACTAGGGGAATAATAGCTAGAACATATTTATATATGCATGATAAGTATCATATCATACTATCAGATGAACAACTTTCATTATTTTATAAATGGAATAATTTATATCCAGTAACTAAGTGGGAATGTTGTAGAAATAAACGTATAACTTTAATACAGGGAAATAGTAATTGTTATATAGAAAAAGCCTGTAGAAAAATGAATTATTATTAATTAATATTGTAAAATGCGTATACCTAGAATATATTTTTCTAAAAGTTGTGTGGTTGGAGAAATATTAATTTTAAATAAAAATATCGCACATTATGTAGTACATGTGCTACGAATGAAAATAAATAATGTAATAGAACTATTTAATGGTAATAATATTATATATAGAGCAAAAATTATTGATTTAAATAAATATAGTAAAATTACATTAGTTATATTATGTAGATCATATAAAAGTAAAGAATCTTATATTAAATTACATTTAGGACAATTAGTACTTAACTCAAAAAAAATGGATTTTATTATTCAAAAAGCAGTTGAATTAGGAGTAAATACTATTACTCCAATAATACCTAAAAATTATAATATTAATAAATTTAATTTATTAAATATTAAAATTAAACGTTGGAAAAATATTATTACTAATAGTTGTGCTCAATGTGGACGTAATAAAATTATGAAAATAGAAACACCAAAATCCATATTAGATTGGTGTATCTTATTAAAAGAAAAAAACATAAAAATATATTTTTATCCTTACAGTAATAATAATATACTTAAATTAAAAAAATTATTACCAATTAGTGAAATTTATTTTTTAATTGGATCAGAATATGGTTTATCTAAAGAAGATAATTTAATTATTAATAATTATAAATTTTTTAATATAACTTTAGGACCAAGAATTCTACGCGTAGAAACTGCTGTAATAAGTTCCATAACTATCTTACAAACTATATTTGGTGATATGGGGAACTAGTTTATGATTAAATTAGGTGTAATTATGAATTCAATAAAATTAATTAATATAAATAAAGATAGCACTTTCGCTATGTTACTAGAAGCACAGTATAGAAATTATATAATTTATTATATAGAGGATAATTCTTTAGTTCTTCATAATCATAAATTATTAGCAAATAGTTATCTAATAAAAGTACAAAAAAATTATAATAATTGGTATCAATTATATGATAGAAAAATACTTAATCTAAATACGTTGAATGTTATTTTAATGCGTAAAGATCCACCAGTTGATAATAATTATCTTTATATAACTTATATGTTAGAACATGTAAAAAAACATGGAGTATTAATTATTAATGAACCATCTAGCTTACGTAACTATAATGAAAAGATATTACCTACAATAATTAATAAACATATTCCAAATACTATTATTACTTGTAGTAAGTATGATATAAAAAAATTTATTAATAAGCATAAAAACATTATTTTAAAACCACTAAATTATATGGGTGGTAAGTCAGTATTTTTTATAAATAAAAATGATATTAATTTTTCAGTTATAGTGGAAACTATGACTAATTATGGTAGTAGATTTTGTATTGCTCAAGAATTTTTACCAGTTATAAAATATGGTGATAAAAGAATATTAATAATTAATGGTAAACCGATACCGTATTGTTTAGTTCGTTTTCCTAAAAAAGGTGAGTTAAGAGGCAATATTGTTGCCGGTGGAAAAGGGAAAGTTATGCAGTTAAATGATAATGATTATGAAATTGTTAATAATTTATCTTCTTTTTTAATTAAAAATGGATTAATATTTGTCGGATTAGATATAATAAAAGATAAAGTAACTGAAATTAATTTTACTAGTCCAACTTGTATAAAGGAAATAGAAAATGTTACTAATATATCTATTACAAGCAAACTAATGAATTATATTGAAAATAAATTATCAAAAAATTAATACTTATTGTAAAATCTTAAATTGTAATAAATAATAATGAATTTACAACATCATTTTTTAGTAGCTATGCCAACGTTAACAGATCCTTTATTTAAAGGATCTGTTGTTTATATCTGTGAACATAATTGTGAAGGAGCCATGGGTATTATTATTAATAAACCAGTAGTATATTTTACTATAGAAAATATTTTAGATAAGTTAAAAATTAAGCCAAAAATTTCAGATAATTCTAGTTTTAAATTAGATAATCCAGTATTTGTTGGTGGTCCGATAGCTGATGATAGAGGTTTTATTTTACATACTCCATGTAGTAAATTTAATTCCAGTATTAGTATATCTTCACAAACAATGATTACAACATCTAAAGATATATTAGAAACTTTAGGTACTGATAATCAACCAGATAATATTTTAGTTGCATTAGGATATTCTAGTTGGGGACAAGATCAATTAGAACATGAATTATTAGATAATAATTGGTTAATTACTCCAGCTAACATAGAAATATTATTTCATACACCAATAATACATCGTTGGCGAAATGCTGCAAAAATTATTGGTATAGATATTTATAATATTTCTAGTCAAATTGGACATGGTTAGTAAAATAGTAATTGCGATGGCTTTTGATTTTGGTACTACTAATATTGGTATTGCGGTTGGACAATCTATTACTTATACAGCTCAACCAATTACTACAATAAAAAATAATTATAAAATACCAATATTGGATAAGTTAATACCTTTAATAAATATCTGGTCGCCTAATATATTAATTGTTGGTTTGCCAATTAATATGGATTGTACTGAACAAAGTATAACTATTAAAGCTCGTAATTTTGCTAATTTATTAAATAGTAAATTTAATATATCAGTAGAATTACATGATGAAAGATTAACAACTAAAGAAGCATATCTATTATTAAAAAATAAATGTTTTAAGATAAACAAAATGAAAAATAATATAGTTAATCAACTATCAGCAGTTTTAATACTTGAAAGTTGGTTTAGAAAGAAATTTTTTCAAAACTATTAAAAAATATTTAATTACTAATATTATTTATTTATTTATTTTTTATTTATAAAGAATTATATAAATACTAGTTTAATAGTATTTTAATAAAGTTTTTACTATATTAATATGTTAGTATATTGTTTAATTTTTCTACAAATGTTTATTAAATTAATAATATTTTATATTCTCATGTTCATTTTAACTATAAGTAATATGTTTAATTTTATTAAAATATTAATTTTTTAGTTAATTTATTTATTTGAATAATATTAATTTTTTTGGTAGATAATTTATAATGTATAAAAATTTATAGTTATTAATATAAAATTAATGTTTTTTTAGTTATTCATAATTTATTATTTAATATAATAATATTATTTATAGTACAATTTCATAAATATCATTTATTTTTAATAAGGAATAAATTAAAGTGGATAAGTATAATATGAAAGAAAAAAAAATAAATATCATTGGTGCAGGTAATATGAGTTATGCTATAGTTAGTGGTTTAATTAATAGTAATTACAAAAAAGATTTAATTACTGTATGTGCACCATCTATTAATAATAAAAATAATATAATAAAATCATTTGGTATTAAAAATAGTAATATTAATACACATTATTCCGATCAAGCAGATATTATAATATTATCAGTTAAACCACAATCAATTACTTCTGTTTGTCAAGATCTTAATAAAATTAATTTATCTAAGAAAATAATTATATCATTATTAGCAGGTATTAATATTAATATCTTAACTAATTTATTAAAACAAGATAATATTAATATTATTAGAATAATGCCTAATATAGCAATTACTACAAACCATGGTATTATTGCAATGTATGTAATGTCTAAAATAAATATTAGTGACATAAATTTTATTAAGGATTTATTTAGTAGAATGGGAATGGTGTATCAATTAGATAAAGAAAGTGATATTGATATTTTTACCATTATTGTTGGTAGTTCTCCTGCATATTTTTTATTTTTTATGGAAGCAATGCAAAAAAAAATTGAGTCTATGGGGATAAATCAATGTGATGCTTATAATATAATACTAGAAACTATAAATGGGATTACTTATTTAAGTAGACACTGGGGAAATACATTTAACAAATTACGTAAATTAATATCTTCTAAAAAAGGAATTACAGAATCAGCGATATCAATATTTAAAAAAGAAAATTTATCACTTATAATTGCTAATGCAATAGATGTATCTATGAATCGTATAAAAGATTTAAAAAATCTTAAAACTTAATTATATTTTGTTTAATATTTTTTAATAATTACGATATAAAAGTATATAATATTCTTACTAATAGATAACAATAGTATATAAATTATTTATAATTAAAATATTTGTTAATGTTAGTTATTAAATTAATTATATAGTACTCGAAAAGTAGTTAATTAATATGAAAAAAATATTATACTTGTTAAGTACTATATGTTTATTAATTTCTTGTTCAACTAAAAATAATTTAAGTAAATCATTTTTTTATCATAAAAAAAATAATTTTGGTATTTTAATAGTTAAATTAACTAATAATGTAAAAAAATATAGTAGTAATGAGGTTGTTATAACTAATATTGAAGATTTTTTAAAAAATAGTAAATATAAAACTTATAGTTATATTAATCTTAATAATCATTTAATTACTATTAAAAGTATTGTTAATGATAATTTAATTAAGTATTTACGTGTTGCTATAATAAATACTATATTAATATATAACCATTTAAATTTAATTAAAATTAATAATAATATTTTTAACATACAAATTTTTAAATTTAAATATAATATTATTAATAATTTAAATTTGCCAATAAGATATTACTATCATGCCATAAAATTTACTGATTATTTATTGCAAACAAGATTAATGATAAAAAAAGTTAATCAAAATAAAATTTGGTCAGTCACTATACAATATAATAAAGATTATTGTGGAATTTATGAAAAGTCTTATAAATATCTTAATTTAGTTAATAAAGCTTCAAAAAAATATGGTATAGATAAATCTTTAATTTTAGCTATTATACAAATAGAATCTAATTTTAATCCTTATGCTGTTAGCCATTCAAATGCATTAGGTTTAATGCAAATCATAAGAAAAAGTGCTGGACGTGATGTCTTTAAAAGACAAGGTAAATGGGGTCAACCAAGTCGTAATTATTTATTAAATCCAGAAAACAATATTGATATTGGAACAGCTTACTTAGCTATATTACAAAACGAATATTTAAATAAAATTAATAATCCATTATCCCGTAAATATGCAGTAATAACTGCTTATCATAGTGGAGCTGCAAGCGTACTTAAAGTATTTTCTCAAAATCAAAATAAAGCAATAAAAATTATAAATAATTTAAAACCAAAGGATGTTTATCTTATGCTTAACACTAAACATCCATCAATAGAATCACGTAATTATTTAAATAAGGTAAATCAATTACAACAAGAATACCAAAAATAAATATTATTTGAGCGGGAAACGAGACTCGAACTCGCGACCCTAACCTTGGCAAGGTTATACTCTACCAACTGAGCTATTCCCGCTAAGTTTAATTTTATATTAATTTACTAATCTATAGAAAAAAAATTTTTACGGTAAAAATTTAATTCTGCAACTGATTCACGAATATCAGCTAATGCCTGATGCATATTACGTTTTTTTATACCACTTAATATTTGAGGTTTCCATCTACGAACTAATTCTTTTATTGTACTAACATCTAAATATTTATAATTAAAATATGACTCTAACTTTGGCATATAACGAAATAGAAATCTCCTATCTTGTGCAATACTATTACCACATATTGGTGATTTTTTAATAGGTACCCATTTAGTTAAAAATGTTATAGTTTGTTCCTCAGCAATAATTTCATTAATTTTACTATTACGTACTCTATCTAATAGACCAGTCGCTGTATGGGTACGAATATTCCAATTATCCATTTGTAATAATTGTTCTTCTGGTTGATATAATGCTAGTGATGGACCTTCTGCTAAGATATTTAAGTTAATATCAGTAACTAAGGTAGCAATTTCTATAATACGATGATTATCTGGATTTAACCCAGTCATTTCTAAATCTAACCAAATAAGATTATTATTCACTTATCTTCTCTTTTAAAATATGAAACATTTTACAGTATTATAATAATTTATTATATATTATACAACATAGTTTCGACAAATTAATATTTATATTTTTATAAATAATAAGTATAATAAAATTATGATTGATAAATTAAAACTAATGTTATTATTTGTAATTCCTAAACACTTATTAACTAAATTGTTTGGTAAAATATCAGAATTAAAATTAGGATATTTTACCCATTTAATTATTAAAATATTTATATATATTTATGATATAAATATATATGAAATTAAAGAAAAAGATATAACTAAATATTATACATTTAATGATTTTTTTACTAGATCATTAAAACAAGATGCGCGTATTTTTGATAATCAGAAATCTACTATAATATTACCTGCAGATGGTTATATTACACAATGTGGTAATATAAACTACTATACTATAGTACAAGCAAAAAATATTTTTTATAATTTAACTGTATTATTATCTGGAAACAAGTATTTATCAAATAAATTTATTAATGGTGTATTTATCAATATATATTTATCACCTGCTAATTATCATAGAATACATATGCCTTGTAATGGCATACTAAAAGAAATGATATATGTTCCAGGAAAATTATTATCTTTAAATAAATTTAATATAAACAATAAACCAGATTTATTTACTAAAAATGAACGTTTAATATGTTTATTTAATACAAAATTTGGATTAATGATACAAATATTAATAGGTTCTACTATAGTTGGTAGTATTGAAACCACTTGGTATGGTACAGTAATTCCGCCAAGAAGTCATGTTATAAAACATTGGTGTTATACTAAAAAAGATAATATTTTTTTATTAAAAGGACAAGAAATGGGAAAATTTAAACTTGGATCTACTGTTATTACTATTTTTGAAAAAAATAGTATATTATTATGTAATACAATTAAACCTAATATTATTAGTTATGTTGGTAATATAATGGGATATGGTATACCTAATTATTAAAAAAATTAAGCATTATTTATATCAAAAGAAATTATTTTACTTAAGGTATTCGTTTTTAACGATAACATGATTAATCTATCTATTCCTAAAGCTACACCAGAACAATTTGATATATTTCCATATTTTAAAGCTAAAATTAATTTTTTGTCTATATAACGTTTTGATTTGTTACTAATAATTTTTTTATACTCACACATAAACCTTTTTAATTGTTCTCTTGCGTTAATTAATTCATAACAACCATTTGATAATTCAATACCCTTAAAATATACTTCAAATCTATCAACAATTTTATTATTTTTGTCATTAATATGAGCTAATTCTGCTTGATAAACAGGAAAATGATATACAAAAATTGGTTTTTTTAAACCTAATTTAGGAGTTATAATTAAAGAAAATATTAATTGTATAATATTATCATAATTATTAGTAAATAAATGCATTAATCTATTTTTTAACAGAAATTGATTTATTTTTTTTTTATCAATATCTAGAGGGTCAATATTTGTATATTTTATAAATATATTTTGATAAGAAATAAAATCTGATTTCTTATATTTTAAAATTAATTGAAGTAATTTATTAGTTTCTAACATAATATCATTCATATTACAATTTGTTCTATACCATTCTAATATAGTAAATTCAGGATTATGATATTTACCAATTTCACCATTACGAAAACTATGACATAGTTGAAATATTTTATTCATACCAATACATAATAAACGTTTCATATGAAATTCTGGACTACTAATTAAATATAATTTCCTGTAATTATTACCAATTAATTTTGTTTCAAATGGTAATATATTGATATTTGTAGTTGTGCTGTTACTTAATAATGGAGTCTCAATTTCTATATAATTACGATATTCAAAAAATTTTCTAATTTTTCTTATTAATCTAGCTCTTTTTATTAAATTATTAATTGAAATATTTGGTTGCCATTTATAGTTCATTTATTACCAAATTTAACTTTATTTAATTCTAGAAACATACTTACCAGAAACAGTATTAACTTTAATTATATCTCCAACTTCTAAAAAATAAGGAACTTTAACTACTACACCAGTTATCAGTTTAGCTAATTTAGTATTAGTAGTAATATTATCTCCCTTTATGAAGGGGTCTGTGTTAATGATTTTTAAATATATAAATTTTGGTGGAATTACTGTAATTATTTTTTTATCCCATATAATTACATTATATTTAACTTGTTCTGTAATCCATTTAATATTATTTCCTAAAATACTTTTATTAACAACGAATTGTTCAAAATTTTTCTTATCTATAAAATACCACCAATCACCCTTTCTATATAAGAAAATTAAACAAATTTCTAATACATCAGCAAGTTTAACATTATATCCAGACTTAAATATTCTTTCTATAAATTTATTTGATATTAATTTATGTAAACGTACTCTATTAAATGCTTGTCCTTTACCAGGTTTAATAAATTCATTATGAATAATAATAGATGGCTCATTATCTTGTAATATTTTCATTCCTGGATATAATGAACTGACACTACATGTAGTCATTCTAAAATAACTTTATATATTAAATTAATTACAATTATTATAATATGAAATACTTGAATAGTAAAGATCTTTGGTTAAATCAATTAGCTGATACTGTTAATAATCCATATGAGTTATTAAAATTACTAAAATTAAATAATAATACTAAATTAATTAATGATATAAAAACCAAAGTATCTTTTTCTTTCAGAGTACCAAAAATTTTCGTACAAAGAATGAAATTAAATGATCCTAATGATCCTTTACTTATGCAAGTTTTGATAAATATTAAAGAATTACGTAATTTTGATAAATTAACAAATAAAATTTATCTAGAAAGTAATTTAGTTAAATCTAATTTAATACATAAATATAGCAATCGTATATTAATACTATTAAATAGTGGTTGTGCAATTCACTGTCGTTATTGTTTTCGTCGTGATTACTTAAATAATATTAGTAATATAAAAAATAATATAAAATATATAATAAATTATATTTCTTTAAATAAAAGAATAAATGAAGTTATTTTAACTGGTGGTGATCCATTAATAGTAAAAGACAAAAATATAAATATACTTATATCAATGTTAGAAAAAATTAATCATATTCTTATACTAAGAATTCATACAAGATTACCTGTAATTATTCCTAGTAGGATTACAGATAATTTATGTAATATACTAGCTAATTCCAGATTTAGGATTATTTTAGTAACACATATTAATCATGCTAATGAAATAAATTGTAGTGTAATTAAAAGTATGAATAAATTAAGAAAAGCTAACGTAATATTACTAAATCAAAGTGTATTATTACGTAATATTAATGATAATGCTAATACATTAGCTAAATTAAGTATAAAGTTAATTCAAGCAGGTATTATACCTTATTACATCCATCTATTAGATAAAATTAATAGTAATATTCACTTTTTAGTAACAAAAAGAAAAGCTAAAAAAATCATGAAAGATTTATCTAGTAAAGTATCTGGATATTTATTACCTAAATTAATGTATGATAAATAAAAAAATATAAAACCCCCTATTGAAAACAGAGGGTTTTATTTTATTTAATAAAACATCTTAACGGTATAGGTTACATCATACCACCCATACCACCCATGCCGCCCATACCACCACCAGTAGGACCAGCACCACTAAGATCAGGTTTTTCTTCTTTAGGTAGATCTGTTACCATACATTCAGTAGTAATCATTAATCCGGCTACTGAAGCTGCATATTGTAATGCAGAACGAGTTACTTTAGTAGGATCAAGAATACCCATGCTAATCATATCACCATATTTTTCAGCAGCTGCATTATAGCCAGTATTACCATCACTAGCTTTAACTTTATTTGCTATAACTGAAGGTTCTTCACCAGCATTAGCAACTATTTGACGTAAAGGAGCTTCCATAGCACGTCTAGCTACCTTAATACCTACATTTTGATCTTCATTTTCACCACGTAGATTAACAATGCTATTAGCTACTCGAATTAATGCAACACCACCACCAGCAACAACACCTTCTTCAACTGCTGCTCTAGTAGCATGTAAAGCATCTTCAACACGTGCTTTTTTCTCTTTCATTTCAACTTCTGTAGCAGCTCCTACTTTTATAACTGCAACACCACCAGCTAATTTAGCTACACGCTCTTGTAATTTTTCTCTATCATAGTCAGAAGTAGCCTCATCACGTTGTTGGTTAATTTGAGCAACACGACTATTTATTGAGGATTTATCACCAACACCATCAATAATAGTAGTGGTATCTTTAGTAATAACTACTCTTTTAGCTTGTCCCATATCTTCGATGGTAGCTTTTTCTAACTCTAAACCAATTTCTTCTGAAATAACAGTACCAGCTGTTAAAATTGCTATATCATGTAACATAGCCTTTCTTCTATCACCAAATCCTGGAGCTTTAACAGCAGCTACTTTAACTATACCTCTCATAGTATTTACTACTAATGTAGCTAATGCTTCTCCTTCTACATCTTCTGCGATAATCAATAATGGTTTACTTGCTTTAGCAACTGATTCTAATATAGGTAACATTTCACGAATATTGGATATCTTCTTATCAGCCAGTAAAATAAATGGATTTTCTAATTCTATAGTACCAGTATCTGGTTTATTTACAAAATAAGGTGATAAATAACCTCTATCAAATTGCATACCTTCAACAACATCTAACTCATCTTGTAATCCAGATCCTTCTTCTACAGTAATTACTCCTTCTTTACCAACTTTAGCCATAGCCTCAGCAATTAAAGTACCGACAGTCTCATCAGAATTAGCAGATATAGTACCAACCTGAGCAATTGCTTTAGCATCAGAACAAGGAACAGATAATCTCTTTAATTCATCAACTGCAGCAATTACAGCCTTATCTATACCTCTTTTAAGATCCATTGGATTCATACCAGCAGCTACAGCTTTCAATCCTTCATTAACTATAGCTTGAGCTAAAACAGTTGCTGTAGTCGTTCCATCACCAGCTGTATCATTAGCTTTAGATGCAACTTCTTTCACCATCTGTGTACCCATATTTTCGAATTTGTCTTCTAATTCAATTTCACGTGCTACGGTAACACCATCCTTAGTAATAATTGGTGCACCAAAAGATTTATCTAATACGACATTACGACCTTTTGGTCCTAAAGTAACCTTAACTGCATCAGCTAAAACATTTACTCCTTTAAGCATTTTTGCTCGAGCGTCATTACCAAACTTAACATCTTTAGCCGCCATATCTATTTCCTTAAATTTAATTCAGATACATGTAACATAATTTTAGTAAACTTAATTTTCAACAACAGCAAGAATATCACTTTCTGACATAATTAATATTTCATTATTATCAATTTTCTCTACTTTAACACCATAACCATCGTTGAAAATTATAGTATCACCAACTTTTACATCTAACGCTTTTGTTTCGCCATTTTCTAAAATACGGCCACGTCCAACAGCTAGCACTTCACCTCGTGTAGATTTTCCAGCTGCAGAACCAGTCAATACAATACCACCTGCAGACTTAGCCTCAACTTCTTTACGCTTGACGATAACGCGATCATGCAATGGACGAATATTCATTGATAGCTCCCATAAGAAAGTCTTTATCGATTTTTGGTTAATGCTTTAAACTAAAACACCTACAATAATAAAATTGGGGACATTTAAAAAAACTTCAAGTATTATTAACAAATAAAAAAAATAGTGTAATTTTAAATATTTAAGATTTCATTTTACTATTTCTATCATTAACTATTAATTTGTACAATAAATAATAGTTATTTTGTATAATAATTATGTTGACTAATATAATTGTGGATTAGCAGTATTTAGCTGTATTAATTAACTAAGTTTAGCTTGATTAATTAATTTAATTAATACATAATTATTGAATTATATTTTGCCCAGATAGCTCAGTTGGTAGAGCAAAGGACTGAAGATCCTTGTGTCCTTGGTTCAATTCCAAGTCTGGGCAATTAATAGTTTGATTTAATTTTATTATTATATCGAAATATCTTTTTTTAATTTAATAACTTATCTTAATTATTTTCCTCGATAATTAAAAAACATGTTTGACTTATTCAGTAAGTAGATTTATTACTTAGGTAAAAAATTATATTTTTTTAAATTATTATCAAAGATAACTAAAAAATTTATTAAACTAAAATATGAAAATATTAAAATTTGGCGGTTCATCGTTAATTCATATTAATAACAATATACTACATGTAATAAAAATTATTGTCAAAAATGCTAAAATTGAAAAAATAGGTATAGTATTATCTGCTCCATACAAAGTAACTAATAATTTAATATTATTAGTAAACTCATTAAATAATAAAACTTTAGTTAGTTATTATTTGATAGAAGTTAAAATAATATTTAGGAAGATTATAGAATCTATATTATCTAACATCACTAACATAAGTTTTGATACTCTATTTTTAGTTCTAGACAATGAATTTAATAATTTAAACGGAATGATTGTTAAATTAATAGTATCTAATTCGTTTAAAGAATGTGATATTGTGAAAATAGTATCTTGGGGTGAAAGATTAATAGTTTTGATTATAGATAAGGTAATTAAGTCTTATGGTTTTCATGTCACAATCATAGATCCAACAAAAAAAATTTTAGCTAATGGTAGTTATTTAGAATCAATAGTAGATATTAATACATCTATGAAAAATATTAATAACACAATAATATCAGATACAGATATAGTGTTAATGCCTGGTTTTATAGCTGGTAATAAAAATTATGAATTAGTATTACTAGGAAGAAATAGTTCAGATTATTCTGCAATTGTGTTAGCTATTTGTTTAAAAGCAAAAAGGTGTGAAATTTGGAAAGATGTTAATGGTATATATGATAAAGATCCAAAATTTACTTCAAAAGCCAAGTTATTTAGATACATATATTATAATGAATTATTAGATCTAATTAAGCCTGGAATTAAGGTATTACATCTAAATTCTATTTTTCTGGCCAAGAAATTTAATATAGATTGTACTATAAAGAATATAAATGATCCTAATTTACCAGGAACTATATTATTAAATAGTAACTAGTTAGTTTATTAAAAATTTAGGTAACGTAAATCCTTAAAGTACGTACCATAAAAGTAGATATAATTATCTTAATAACAATTATTTTCTATTAGTATTCTAGGTATAATTAACTTAATGATAAATATTTAATGGTAACTTAATTTAAAAACTTGAAAAGTTTATTTTTGGCCACACATAGATTCTAAACACATTTTAAATAAAAATATAAAAACTAATTGGAGATGTTTAGTATGGGAAAAATCATTGGTATTGATTTAGGTACGACTAATTCTTGTGTTGCTATTGTTGAAAGTGGTAAACCTCGTGTATTAGAAAATAGTGAGGGCGATAGAACTACGCCTTCAGTTATTGCTTATACACAAGATGGTGAAATTTTGGTTGGCCAACCAGCTAAACGTCAATCGGTTACTAATCCACAAAATACGTTATTTGCTATAAAACGATTAATAGGTAGACGTTTTAATGATGAGGAAGTACAAAGAGACGTTAATATTATGCCATACAAGATAATTTCATCTAATAATGGAGATGCATGGTTAGATGTTAGAGGTCAAAAAATGGCTCCTCCTCAAATATCTGCTGAAATATTAAAAAAAATGAAAAAAACTGCAGAGGATTACTTAGGTGAAGTTGTTAAAGAAGCAGTAATAACTGTACCTGCATACTTTAATGATACTCAAAGACAAGCAACTAAAGATGCTGGTCGTATTGCTGGATTAGATGTAAAAAGAATTATTAATGAGCCAACTGCAGCAGCGTTAGCTTATGGTTTAGATAAAGAAACTGGAAATCGTGTCATTGCTGTTTATGATTTAGGTGGTGGTACTTTTGATATATCTATTATAGAAATAGATGACGTTGATGGTGAAAAAACATTCGAAGTTTTAGCTACTAACGGTGATACACATTTAGGTGGTGAAGATTTTGATAGTAGATTAATTAATTATTTAGTATTTGAATTTAAAAAAGATCAAGGTATTGATTTAAGAAATGATTCATTAGCTATGCATAGATTAAAAGAAGCTGCTGAAAAAGCAAAGATTGAATTATCAGCAACACAACAGACTGATGTTAATCTTCCTTATATTACTGCTGACTCTACTGGTCCAAAACACATGAATATAAAAGTTACTAGAGCTAAATTAGAGTCATTAGTAGAGGAGTTAGTAAATAAAACATTAGAACCAGTCAAAGTAGCTTTAAAAGATGCTAATTTATCAGTATCAAATATAAAAGATGTTATTTTAGTAGGTGGTCAAACTCGTATGCCGTTAGTACAAAAGAAGGTGTCAGATTTCTTTGCTAAAGAACCACGTAAAGATGTTAATCCTGATGAAGCAGTAGCTACTGGTGCTGCTGTACAAGGTGGAGTGTTGGCTGGTGATGTTAAAGATGTTCTTTTGTTAGATGTAACACCTTTATCTTTAGGTATCGAGACTATGGGGGGTGTTATGACTACTTTAATTCCTAAAAATACTACTATTCCAACAAAACATAGTCAAATTTTTTCTACAGCAGAAGATAATCAATCAGCTGTTACTATTCATGTACTACAAGGTGAAAGAAAAAAAGCTAATGATAATAAATCACTTGGTCAATTTAATTTAGATGGTATTGCTCCAGCTATGAGAGGTATTCCACAAATAGAAGTTACTTTTGATATTGATGCTGATGGAATTCTACATGTTTCAGCTAAAGATAAAAATAGTGGTAGGGAACAGACAATTACTATTAAAGCTTCTTCTGGACTAAATGAAAATGAAATAAAAAATATGATAAAAGAAGCAGAAGCTAATGCTGAATCTGATAAAAAATTTGAAGAATTAGTAAAGATACGTAATCAAGCAGATCATTTAATACATAGTACTAAAAAACAAATTAATGAATTAGGTGAAAAGATTACTGATAATGATAAATCTATTATAGATAATGCTATAAAAAATCTTAATACAGCATTACAAAGTGAAAATAAATCTGATATAGAAAATAAAATACAGGAATTAATTACAGTATCTAGTAAAATACTTGATGTTATAAAAAGTAATAATTATCAAGATAATAAAAATACAAATAATAACAATATTGATAGTACTAATAAACATGAAGATAATGTAGTTGATGCTGAATTTGAAGAAGTTAAAGATAAAAAATAGTAATATAAATTTGTTTTTAAATATATTATATTATTAACTCAAATTAATTATGGTTAAATTAGACTATTATAATATTTTAGGTGTATCAAGAGAAGCAAGTGAACGTGATATAAAAAAGGCTTATAAGCGTTTAGCTATGAAATTTCATCCTGATCGTAATCCAGGAAATAGACAAGCTGAATCTAAATTCAAAGAAATTAAAGAAGCTTATGAGGTATTAACAGATTCAAAAAAACGTTCTATGTATGATCAATATGGTCATTCTGCTTTTGAAAGTAACACAAATGGTTTTAATACTAGTAGTAGTACTGATTTTAGTGATATTTTTGGTGATGTTTTTGGTGATATATTTGGTAGTAGTAAAAAACAGTATTCTAATCATAACAAATCAATAAAATGTACTGTGGAATTATCTTTAGAAGAAGCTGTTAAAGGAACGATACGTGAAATAAACATTCCAATTTTAGAAAGATGTAATATATGTTATGGTAGTGGTGCTAAACCAGGAACTACTGCTACAATTTGTTCTACATGTAGAGGACAAGGACAAATACAAATGAGACAAGGATTTTTTATGATACAACAAACTTGTCCAACTTGTCATGGAAATAGTAAAATTATTAAAAATATCTGTACAGCATGCCATGGTAATGGTCAAATAGAAAAATTAAAAACTTTATCAGTTAAATTACCGGCAGGAGTTGATAATGGAGATAATATAAGATTATCTGTAAACAGTAGATCTAATAATTTATACGTACAAGTTAAAGTTGCCAAACACCCTATATTTAGTAGAGATGGTAGTAATTTGTATTGTGATGTACCTATTAATTTTACTACAGCAGCGTTAGGTGGTGAAATAGAAGTACCAACTATTGATGGTAAAGTAAAGTTAAAAGTACCAGCAGAAACTCAAACAGGTAGGCTATTTAGAATGAGAGGAAAAGGTGCTAGATCAATACGTAATGGGTTAAATGGAGATTTAATATGTAAAATAGTTGTAGAAACTCCGGTTAGACTAAATGATAAACAAATTCAGTTAATGAAAGAATTACGTAATAGTTTTGATGGTCCTAGTGGGCATCAAAATAGTCCAAGATCAAAAAGTTTTTTTGATGGTGTTAAGAAATTTTTTGATGATTTAACTAGGTATTAATTAAATAAACCATATCTTCCTAATTAATAGGAATAGTATATCTTTTAAATAATTAATTATAAAAATTTGTTAACCAAAATAAAATTATATATTTATGCTATAAATTATTTATCTTTCTCGATATACTAGATTTATATCTAGCTGCTTTATTTTTATGAATCACACCTTTTTTAGCTTGCCGATCAAGAATTGATTGTAAATTTAAATATAATTTTTTTGCTGTTATTTTATCATTATTCATTATAGCTTTATTAGTTTTTTTTATAAAAGTACGTATCATTGATTTTATACTAATATTAATAATACGATTTTTTTTAGATTTTATAATATGTTTCTTTTTTGACTTAATATTAACCAAAATAACTATCCTCCATATTTTTATAGATGTAAAATATATTTTATTATATTTATTAAGTTGTTAATATTACATAATATAATATGTAAAATAAATTAAATTAATAGCTATTACATTATATGACAAAGTTTATTAGAGGAATACACAATATAAAAAATTTTGATAGTCAACATATAGTTACTATAGGTAATTTTGATGGGTTTCATAGAGGTCATCAAGTTATTATAGAAAAATTAAAAATAGAAAGTAAATACTATAATTTACCAAATATAGTAATTATATTTGAACCTCAACCTCAAGAATTTTTTTGTAAAAAAGTTTATAGATTAACTAATTTAAGAAATAAAATAAAATATCTTTATGAAACTAATATAGATAAAATACTATGTATTAATTTTAATAAAAAATTTTCTTTGTTTAATTCTTATAAATTTGTTGTAAATATTTTAATAAAAAAAATAAATATGAAATGTATTGTTATAGGTGATGATTTTCATTTTGGTTTTAATAGAGAAGGTAATTATATTTTTTTACAAAAAATAGCAAGAAAGTTTAAATTTAATATTATACAAATTACAACATATACTAGTAACGGAGAACGAATAAGTAGTACTAAAATACGTAGTTTGTTATTAGAAGATAAAATAAAAGAAGCTCAATTTTTATTAGGACATACTTATAGTATTTCTGGTACTGTAGTGTCTAATAAAAAATTAGGTAGAATTATAGGTTATCCTACAGCTAATATAGTATTAAATAAGATAGTATTACCAGTTAATGGTGTATATATTGTAAAAGTAAATAATATTTTTTCTTACCCGATATTCGGTGTAGCTAATATTAGTAAAGTATTAACAGTAATAGGTTATAAACAACAATTAGAAGTACATTTGTTAGATATAAATATTAATTTATATGGTCAAATAATAGATGTTGATTTTATAAAGAAAATTCGTAAAGAAAAGAAATTTGATTCAATAGAAAAATTAAAAAAACAAATATCTATTGATATTACAAAAGCACGTAATTATATAAAATATAATATTTAATTTTTTAAGGAAAATGAAATAATAATGACTGATTACAAGAATAGTATTAATTTACCTAAAACTAATTTTAAAATGAAAGCTAATTTAATAAAAAATGAGCCAGAAATAATAAAAAAATGGTATAAAGAAAATTTATATAAAACTATTAGAAATATAAAAAAAAGTAAAAAGATTTTTATATTACATGATGGACCACCTTACGCTAATGGTCCAATACATATGGGACATGCAATAAACAAAGTTTTAAAAGATATAATTATTAAATATAAAAATCTTACTGGTTATGATGCCCCATATATTCCAGGTTGGGATTGTCATGGATTACCAATAGAATTAAAAGTAGAACAATTATTAGGAAAAAGTAATAAATATAAAAATATTAATAAATTTAATACTTATTGTTATAAGTACGCCATTTCACAAGTAAGAAAACAAAAAAAAGAATTTATTAGATTAGGTATAATTAGTGATTGGGATAATTCTTATTTGACTATTCATAATAGTATTGAAGCTAATATTATAAAACTTTTTGCAAAAATTGTTAATAACAATTATTTATATAAAGGAAAGAAACCAGTAAATTGGTGTACTGAATGTTGTTCTACACTGGCAGAAGCAGAAATTGAATATAACTCACATACATCTGAATCTACATATGTAAAATTTAAAATAATAAATAATGATATAATAAATAAATTAATAGGTAATAAGTATTATAATAACTATTCAACATTTTTATTAATTTGGACTACTAATCCATGGACATTACTAGCTAATCAAGCTATAGCCATTAACCCTAATTTAAAATATATAATAGTTAATATTAATAATCATATTAATATTATTATTGCAGAAAAATTATTAACTAGATTAATAATAGTTATGAATATTACTAACTATAAAATATTATGTTTTATTAATAGTAATCAATTACTAAAATTAAAATCAAAACATCCATTCTTACCATTATTAGTAGTAATAATTTTATCTGATCATGTCAAACATGATATAGGTACAGGTTTGGTACATATTGCTCCAGGACATGGAATGGATGACTATATATTAGGAAAAAAATATGATTTAAAAATAATTAATATTCTTGATAAACATGGACAATATTGTATAAGAAATATATTACCGGAATTATATGGTCTACAGTGGTTAATTTTAAATAATAAAGTAATAAAATTTTTAATAAAGCATAATAATTTATTTTATAAAGAAAATACAATACATAATTATCCTTATTGTTGGCGTCATAAAATTCCAACTATATTTCGTACCACAGAACAATGGTTCATAAATATGAATAAAAATAATTTACGTCAGCAATTAATAAAACAAGTTAAACATATTAAATGGATACCATATTTTAATTTTAAAAATATTCAAGATATGATTATAAATAGACCAGATTGGTGTATTTCTAGACAAAGAACTTGGGGTGTACCAATACCTTTATTTGTTCATAAAGAAACTGGTGATTTACATCCAAATACAGTTTACTTAATACACCGTATTGTTAAACTAGTAAAAAAATATGGTATTAAAATATGGTGGAATTTAGATATTAAGTCTTTTTTAGGAAAAGATGCAAGTATGTATAATAAAGTTAATGATGTTTTAGATGTCTGGTTTGATTCTGGATCAACTTTTTATTCAGTTCTAAAATATAGAAAAGATTTTAGAGGACATAGTGTTTCTAATCTTTATTTAGAAGGATTAGATCAATGTAGAGGATGGTTTATGTCTTCATTAGTATTATCAACTATTGTACAACAGAAATCACCATATCAAGAAGTATTAACTCATGGATTTGCTGTTGATCATAATGGTAATAAAATGTCTAAATCTGATGGTAACGTTATTAGTCCTAAACAAATAATAAATAAATTTGGTGCTGATGTATTAAGATTATGGATTGCTTCAACTAATTTTTCTAATGATATGAATATATCATTAGAAATAATAAAACAATCAGCTGATAATTATAGACGTATTCGTAATACAGTACGTTTTTTGTTATCTAATTTAAATAAATTTAACCCTAAAACAGATATTATTAAATATCACGATATGATTGCTATTGATAAATGGATAATAGGACAAACATATGAAACTCAAATTAACATAATACATGAATATAATAATTATCATTTTCATAATGTTGTCAAACAAATATTATATTTCTGTTCTATAAAAATGAGTTCATTATATTTAGAAATAATAAAGGATCGTCAATATATAACTAAATATAATAGTATTCCTTATCGTAGTTGTCAAACAGCATTATTTCACATTAGTGAAGCTATTGTTCGTTGGTTAGCTCCAATTATATCATTTACAGCTGATGAAATTTGGCAATTTTTACCAGGTAATAGATCTAATAGTGTTTTTACTGAAGAGCTATATGATAAATTAGTACCGCTAAGTAATAATAATTTATTTAATAATAAATTTTGGAAAAAAATAATATTAATCCGTAACGAAGTTAATAAGGTTATTGAACAAGCTAAAATTAGTAAGATTATAAATAATTCTTTAGAAGCTAACATTATTTTATATGTTGAGCCAAAATTATTACAAGAATTAAATAAGTTAAGTAATGAATTAAAATTTGTATTTATTGTATCTAAGATATTAGTTTTTCCTTATCATAAAGCTAATAACGATGCAATAAAATCAAAAAATATTAATAAATTAAAAATTAATATTTTTAAATCTAAAGATAAAAAATGTCAGAGATGTTGGCACTATGATAGTAGTGTTGGTTTATCTACTAAGTATTCATCTATATGTAGTAGATGTATAATTAATATTACTGAAAATGGAGAAGTAAGAAAATTTGTTTAATAAATATAATTATTATAATAAGTTATATTTACTAATAATATTTATACTATTATTTAGTATAGATATATTTAGTAAACAATACATAACTAATAGTCTAAATAATAGACAAATTGTTATTAACAATTATTTAAGTTTTACTTTAATCTTTAATAAAGGTATTATATTTGGTTTATTATCTAATAATGTATTAATTTTATATATACTACCAATTGTAATTATTAGTATAATACTATTTCTAATTATAGAATTATGTTTTTTTAATACAAATAAAATATTAGATATGTCTTATGTACTAATTATTAGTGGTGCTTGTGGTAATTTTTATGATAGAATAAAATATGGTGCTGTAGTAGATTTTATTAATATTAATATTTTAAATATTAGTTTACCAATATTTAATATTGCTGATATTAGTATATTTTTTGGTGTTATTTTTACTATAATAAGTAATATTTGTATAAAATACAAAAATAATAATAAATTTTGATATGGACATTATATTAGCAAAACCTAGAGGTTTTTGTGCTGGTGTTATTAGAGCAATTAATATTATTAAACAAGTATTAAATACTTATAAATCACCAATATATATGAATCATGAATTAGTACATAATAATTACATAGTAAATTATTTAAAAAACCATGGTGTTATAATTAATAGAAATATTAATGATATTCCTAATGGTTCTATTTTTATTATTTCAGCTCATGGTGCTTCTAAGAATATATTTAATAACGCTTATAAAAAGAATTTAAATATATTTGATGCTACTTGCCCATTAGTTAAAAAAATACATTATCGTGCATCTTATGCTAATAATAATAATATTGATACAATTATTATTGGTAATCCTAAACATCAAGAAGTATTAGGTATTATTGGTCAATATGACCGTACTACTACATATA
The DNA here is from genome assembly GCA_025728545.1 of Candidatus Lightella neohaematopini. Taxonomy (GTDB): domain Bacteria; phylum Pseudomonadota; class Gammaproteobacteria; order Enterobacterales; family Enterobacteriaceae; genus Lightella; species Lightella neohaematopini_B. The sequence continues at coordinate 126,618 of JAOBJL010000001.1, read as the reverse complement.
TAGTAGAATCATTGTATGATGCTAATTATATAAAAATAAAAAATAGTAGTAAATTATGTTTCTTAACTCAAACTACATTATCAGTATTTGATACATATCAGATAATAAACGTATTAAAAAATAGATTTCCAAATATTCTAGAGTTAGGAAGAAATAATATTTGTTATGCTACTAATAATAGACAACAAGTAGTATATAAATTGGCTAAAACTACTGATTTAGTTGTAATAATTGGTTCTGACATATCATCTAATGCTAATAAATTAGCAATAGTAGCTAAAAAATATAATAAAAATGTTTACATGATTGATAATTTTTCATATTTTAAAAAACAATGGTTAAATAATATTAATACTATTGGCGTTACTTCAAGTGCATCAACTCCAGAATTTTTAGTAAAACAATTTATTGAGTATATTAAACAATATGATAATATGATAATTAAAGAGATAATTCTCAATAAAGAAAAAGTATTATTTAAATTACCCAAAATATTTAAAACTAAACAAAATATTATCTGCTATGACAAATAAGAATATAAGAATTGCAATAACTGGAGCTGCAGGACGTATGGGTAAATCTATAATAAAATTAATATTACAAAAAAATAATTATCAAGTAGAATTAGGAGCTGCTATTGTTAGTAATTACTCTAAATATAATAATATTGATGTAAGTAATCTAATTTATTTATCTAAACCAGTTGGATTATTAACTACTAATGATATTAGTTTAGTAAGTGATAAATTTGATGTATTAATAGATTTTACTAATTCAAGTTCTAGTATAGATAATATAAAAAAATGTTGTAAATATAATAAAAATATAGTAGTCGGCACTACTGGTTTTAGTGAAGAACAAATAGATATTATAAAAAAAAAAGTAAAATTATTGGTATTGTATTATCTGAAAATTTTAGTGTTGGTATAAATATAATAGTTAATAATTTACTTGATAATATTATTAAGAAATTTAGTAATATTACTAATATTAGTATTATTGATACACATCATCAAAATAAACAACAGATACCATCTGGTACAGCTTTGATGTTAGCAAAAGTTATTTTTAATTTAATGTTAAGTAATAAAAATTATGATAGTAATATAAATAATATGAATGATATTATAAAATTAACTTCTGTTAGATCAGGTAATACTATTGGTAAACATAGTATTATATTTTTAAATGAATTAGAATGTATAGAAATTAAACATACAGTATATCATCGTAAATTGTTTGCTATTGGTGCTATTAAGGCAGCAAAGTGGATTATAAATCATAAAACTGGTTTATTTAATATGAATGATATATTATTTAAATAATAAAATGATTAGTATGATTGTAGCTGTTTCTAAAAATAGAGTTATTGGAATAAATAATACTATTCCTTGGAATATACCTAAAGATCGTTTGTGGTTTAAAAAACATACTTTATATAAGACTGTTATTATGGGGCGTAATACGTATGAATCAATTGGTTATGCATTACCATACAGGCATAGTATAATATTAACTAATACTATAAAGAATATTCATTCTAGTACTATTAGTATAGTAAATACAGTACAAAATGCTTTATTATTATTAGATAGTTCTAAAGAACACCTAGTAATAGGTGGTGCTCAAATATATAAACTATTTTTTAAATATACAAAAAGATTATATATTACATATATTGATTTGTTAGTACATGGTAATATATTTTTTCCTAATTTTAATTTAGAAAACTGGTATACAATTTTTATTAAGTATTATTGTTATAATAAAATAAATCTTTATTTTAAAATTCTAGAACGAAAATAATAATCTAATTTTTGTTTACATAGTAATATTTTTTATTATCCCAACATAGTGCAGTTAATTTTTTTCCCCAACAACAACCAGTGTCTATATTATAGATTTTATTTGGAGTGTACTTACTAAGTAATACAGACCAATGACCGAAAATAATACTATATTTATTCAGTATCTGTACTCTATTAAACCAAGGAATTAAATATATAGGTTTATTTACTGGATTACCTAAATAATTATTATCTAACTGATAATAATTATAATAATAACGAATACGTGTAAATACACTAATATTAAATTTAATACATTTTAATTTATTTAAAGTAAATAATTCAAAAAGTTCTTCATGTACAATATTTTTAAATAAAAAATAAAAAAAATACTTACAATATTTACTTTTTAAAATAAACTCAATTTCTTTAGCATATTTAATAATTTTTTTAATACCCCAAAATGGGAGTATACCTGCATGAACAACAATAAATTTTTTTATTTTATTAATTATTAATATTGGTCTTAACTTTAACCAATTTATTATTTCCTCTAATTCAGAGGAAAATACTAAATTATTAGTAACAGCTAAATTATTATTTTTTAATAAAATACCATTATTTATAGCTAACAAATTTAATTCATGATTTCCTAAAACCACATTAGTATTTTTTAATTTATAAATTAATTTTAATACTTCTAATGACTTATTACCTCTAAAAATTAAATCACCAGTTAGTAACAACTGATCTTTATTATCATCATAATTAATAATATCTAATAGTTTACATAACTCATTATAACAACCATGAACATCACCAATAAAATAAATAGACATAAATTTAAATACTGATCTGATTTGTTAAGTAATAGTACTGATTAGTAGTTATTTCATCAGCTCTTAATACCGGATTAATATTATATTTTATCAAGTCTTTTTTAGAAAATATATTTTTTAAACTATTACTTATCTTTTTACGTCTCTGACTAAAAGCTAAATTTAAAATTAATAATAATTTATCTAAATTAATATTTACTTTATGATAACGTGGTACAAATTTAATCATAGTAGAATAAACTTTTGGTATTGGATAAAATGATGATGGTGATACAGTAATTACAGGAAACATATTATAATAGTATTGCATAACAACACTTAATTTACCATACTTTTTATTATTTGGTACAGCGGTTATTCTATTTGCTAATTCTTTTTGTAACATAAAATGAATATCATGAATTATATTAATATATTTTAATGTATGAAAAATAATAGATATGCAATTATTATATGGTAAATTACCAATTAATCTTAATTTTTGGTTAACTTTTCTACTTAATATAAAAAAATCAGTATTTATCACATCTTGGCATATAATATGAATATTATTACTGTTAAATGTATTTATTAATTTTGTAGCTAAATCTATATCTATTTCAATTAAAAATAAATGTTTTACTAAATTCACTAAATTTTTTGTTAGAGCTCCAGTACCTGGTCCAATTTCTACAACTGTTTGATTAATTTCTGGATTTATTAAACTAATAATACTTTTTATAACATTAATATCTTTTAGAAATATTTGACCAAATCTTTTTCTTAAAAGTTTTTTATATAAATTATTATAATTCATAATTATTTTTTAATTTTATTATATTAATTAGTACATATTTTATATTATTTAAATTAATTTTATTAAATTATATTATATTAGAATAATATTACGATAAATTAAAATCTTAATAGATAATAATTATAAATTAATATTCACCATTTTATTAAAAAAATAATATTTAAATCATGATAACAATTAATTATGATACATAACTAATGTAACATTAATATTATTTAAGTATTTATTAAAAAAGTATATCTGCTAATAATAATTAATAAATTATATTTCTTACTTTAAGTAACTAACGGAATAATAATATTAATTTCTCAATACTTAAAATTTATTTTTCTAATCAAATAATTTAAATTAAAAGTATAAATATGTAATTTATAAATTTTGTAATCATATCCTAAATAATTACATAAAATTATAATACTATATAATAGTGTTTTAGTAATTTTAATACATAACTTAATAATAAATTAATTATAGTTAAAATAATATATATTTTTTATACATAAACGTCACTAAAACTAATTTTAATATAATTTTAATAAAAAATTTAGCATGATTAATAAAATTAATTCTACTATTTAATTATTTCAATAATAGAAACTAAAACTATTTAATAGATAAAAAATTTAAATACCTTTCTAAAGAAATAATAATAGTATGCTTACTATCATTTATATCTAATTCTTTATTAACTACTTTATTTTTAATAAATACCATAGCTGTATTATAAATTTATTTAAAAAAATTTATTTCTATTTTTACATTAGCTAAATAATTACGTATTTTTAATAGTAATAATAATTAACTTAATCTGCTAAGTAATATATTAATTAGAATAAATAATAATATTTACTAGCTAAAATCCAAATAAGTAATTAAATTAGCACTAATTCCTGGTAATTTACTTTCAGTAATAATTTTTTGTAATTATTTGTAACTACCAACATTAGAATTGATATATGATTGGTAATATTTTTTATCAATTAAAATTTTTACTACTTCTGAAAAATATCTTTTTAAGATTATTAGATAACTATATTTTTTTAAGTAGAAATTATCCTTATTATAATAGTTATTTAATAATTGTATAATATACCAATTATTTCCTATTTTAATAGGATTACTAATATCGTTAGTATGCATATTTAAAATTATTTTTTTTATTATTGGATGCATATGAGAAATATAGCTAAACCATATACCAGTATTATAAAAATTAATGTTACCAAAAGATAATTTGTTAATAATACTATTAAAATCAATAGTTTTTTTTAAAATTTGTTTTTTAATATTGTTAAAATTACATAGTAATAGCTGATTAATAAAATATTTTGGATTAATTATAATATATTTTATAATACATATTCTATTATTTGTTATAATTTTATTTAATTTATAAATATCATTTACTTTAAGAAAGTATATTTTATTTTTTGTGCAGATTGGTCCAATTAATATATTTTTGTAAATTTTTTTTATATGTCGTTTTATCAGTAATGGCAAATCATTTATTGATTGCCAACCATTATTATAATTTTTTATACTAATTAATTTTTTATCTACTAAATATTTTAATTTATTTAAGTATAAACAATTATTACTATAATTAATAGAATTATTAATTACTTTCATTACTTCTAATTTATTATTAAGTTTATAATTTAATAAATTAATTACAAAATAACTTGATTTAATTTTAATCTTATAAAAATATCTGTTTATTATTTGTTTTGATAAAATATTAATTTCTTGTTCAGAAATTATTACATTTTGTATAATATAATTACTTATTTGTTTATTTAAAATTATCTGATAAATTTTATTTTTAATAAAATTAAATCTTATTTTTAATGTAAAAAAATCTATACTATTTATATTTTCATCATTAATAATTCTTTTTATTATATTTTCTATTTGTTTATTATTAATAATATCTTTGGATAGAGTTATATTATCAATTATTAACATATATATAATTCTGTAACACATAATGTAATAATCATAATTATTATAAATGTATTTGTTACTTTTAAATATATATTTAAATTCATTATTAATATCACTATCTAAAATAAGACTATTATTTACAATAGTATTTATCTTATCTAATAAGATTGGTGCAGAATACAAATGATTAATTAATATTAAATTGATAAATATACTAAATAGTAAATACATAGTTTCTTAATTGTGTATTATATATTAATTGTTAACACCAAAACTAAAAGAAAAATGATTATTATTTTTTTTAATTAGATTATTATATATTAATTTATATTCATATTTAATAATAAAATTAAAATGACAATTTTTATATTTTATGTTAATCATTTGATTATCTATATTACTATTATTTATATTAAAATTATTTTGACTATTAATAGTTAAATTTTTATTAATAACCCAATTAAAATTTATTTTAATTTGATGTTTAAAAAAATTAAGTAATTTATCTAGATTTAAATAATAATAATTTATAGTTAAAAAGCGTGTATTCTTAAATTTATATTTTATTTTTGTATTATTAAATATAATATTATTTATATTTTTAAAAAATTCTATACTATTGTCAATGGTAAATTTATTTTTTATAAAATGTGTATTGAACCAAAAATGATTTATAGTTTTACTATATTGATTATAATTAGGTACTATATAATGTATTCTACCCAACGAAAAATATAATTTTTCTATATTCTTACTAAGAAGTAATGTTTTAAATCCTTCAAAAAAATAGTGACTAAAAAATTTATTTTTACTAATGTTGTTAGATAAATAAATAAGTTCATCTTGATAAAGATTATTAAAATCAAATTTATTATTTAATAAATTATATTTATATTTTATGATTGGTTTGATTATTTGTGTATAATTTTTATTAAACAATTTTATTATTGTATACCAATTAATATTTATTTCTGGCATTATATGTATATACTTACTATTTATTAAATTATTAATTTTATTATAATGATTTAAATTAATATTTTCACTTTTATATAAAATATTTAAATTAAGTAATGAGTTTATTATTCCTAATTTAGTAGGAATTATGTAATCTATTTTGGGTAGGATATAAAAATATTTTGATGTATTATTAATACTACCAGTAGACCTAATAAATTGTCCTAATATAGTAAAATTAATTAATTTTTTATATAAATTTTTATGATAGTAAAAATTAATTAATGAATTAATATCGTAAATATTATTTTTTTTTAAGAATTTTTCATATAAAATATCATTATTAAGATTTTTGTTATTTATTAATAAATGATATTTTTTAATTATTTTATTTTTAATGTAATCATTGATATTTAAAAAATTTATAAAATCATAATGATTAAATTTATTATAAATAATATCTAATTGATAATTATTTTTTCTTAATGTATTAGACCAATAAAATAACCATGAATTATCACTTACTTTTTCTTGACTAGGAATAAAAGAAAATTCTAATGATCCATAATAATTATTGTTTAAATAATTAAATTTATTTTTCAAATTAAAAATATTTTGTTTAATACTAGGAGTAATAATTACTTCATAAGAATGAAAATTACTAAATACCCTATAAGGAATATTTAATTCTATTCCTTTATTGTAATTTATACTTGGCAATAATATACCAAAATATGATGATTTATTATTATTAGTAAAATATGAATATGGACTATAAAATATTGGTATATTACCTAATTTAAATTTAGTATTCCATATCTTAATAATTTTATCATAATAATTATAAATTATTTTTGATCCATAAATAATAATATTACTATGATTCATAGAACATAAATATAATTTTCCATTAGTTATAAATATATTACTAATATTGTATAGTGTATTATATGAATTATTATATTTTTTAATTTTTACTATACTATAGTAATTATTAATATAAACATTACAGATATCAAAATATAATTTTATTTTATCTGCAGTAATTTTATTTAATTTATCAAAAAATATAACATGTCCAATAGCTACTATTTTTAATAAATGTTTTTTGTTATCTTTTAATTTTATATATTCTAAAATTAATTTATCTGAATAAATAATATTATTAGCTTTTTGTAAACATACATGTCCTACTAAGGTTACTGATCCAGTATAATTAATATTAATTGTATTAGAATATATATTAATAAATTTATTATTATAAGTTTGTGCTTTTATATATGATATATATAGAGATAAAAAATATGCTATAAATAATATTTTTAATATATAAAATAAAGTATTTTTCATAAAATAAAATTTATTATTTATTCTAGTACTAAATTATTTAGTATAAAATAAGATAAGTTAAATTTTCTATTAAAACGATATTATACTAATTTAATAAAGTTAATTTTTTCATAATAATATGGTTAATTTATGTTTAATAAATATCAACATAATACAGTATTATTACATGAAGCTGTTAATAGTTTAAAGATAAAACCTAATGGTATATATATAGATGCTACTTTTGGTTTAGGAGGACATGCTAGATTAATATTATCTAAATTAGGTAAAAATGGTAAATTAATAGTAATGGATCGTGATCCATTATCTATAAGTATAGCTCGAAATATTTTAGATCAAAGATGTTATATTATTCATGATAATTTTTCTAACATGATAAAATATATAAAACAATTAAATTTATTAGGACGTATTAATGGTATATTACTAGATTTAGGTATATCATCAGTACAATTAGATAATCCTGATAGAGGTTTTTCTTATACAAGAAATGGACCATTAGATATGCGTATGAATAATACAATAGGATATACTGCTAGATACTGGTTAAACCATGCTAAATATAATGATATTTATCTAGTATTACGTAATTTAGGGGAAGAACGTTATGCTAAATATATTAGTAAAAATATTTGTGAATTTAAAAAACGTAATTATATAATAAATACTATAGATTTATCAAAAATTATTATTAGAAGTTACAAAAATATAAATAATTATAATAAACATCCAGCCACTAAAAGTTTTCGTGCAATTCGTATGTTTATTAATCAAGAATTAAAAGAAATTAAGTTATTATTAAGTTATATATACTATATACTATCATTTAAAGGAATATTATCTATTATTAGTTTTCATTCATTAGAAGACAGAATAGTAAAGAATTTTATGTCTCCAATTAATACTATTAGTAACGTTAATTTATTTAATATAAATCAACAATTAACATCAGAAATTAATAATAATAAAAAATTTAAATTTTTAAAAAAGATTAAACCATCATTAAACGAAATAAATAATAATAATAGATCACGTAGTGCAATTTTACGTATTGCTCAAAAAATAGATTAAGTTTAGTTAAGTAAATATATAAAATATAAAATAAGCATTATGTAATAGTTTATAATTTTATATATAGTATATTTAGATTTTATTAATATTTACAAATAATATTATCAAATGAATTATAATCTATATAATTTAATATGTCCATGGATTAAAGATATAATTATATTAAATCATAATTATAACTTATCTAAATATAATATTACTGATATTGTACTACATAGTAATTTGGTAACTAAAGGTAGTTTATTTATTGCTGTTAGTGGTTATAATACTCACGGATATTACTATATTAAGTCTGCTATAGAAAATGGTGCACAAGCAATAATTATTGAATTTATTAATAATAATTACATTAATAATTTAAAATATTATAATAATATTCCAATTATTTTATTTAAAAATTTAAAATTAAAATTATCAGCATTAGCTGGAAGATTTTTTAATCAACCTTCAAAAAAAATTAAATTAGTAGGTGTTACTGGTACTAATGGTAAAACCACTATTACTAACTTAATATCACAATGGACACATTTATTAGGAGAAAATAGTGCAGTTATGAGTACTATTGGTAATGGTATAATTAGGAATAATTATTTATTACCAACATATAATACTACAATGTCATCAATAGATATTCAAAGACAATTACTAAATTTCGTTTTAAATGGGGTAAAATTTGTAACATTAGAAATTTCTTCTCATGGAATTGTACAAAATAGAATAAATGATTTAGATTTTAATGCAGCAGTATTTAGTAATATTAGTCATGATCATTTAGATTATCATGGTAATATGAAACAATATATTCTTAGTAAATGGCAACTATTTAATAAGTTTAATATATATCATAATATTATTAATATTGATGATGTTATTGGAAAAATTTGGGCAAAAAAGATATCTAATGTTTCAGTAGTATCAATAAATAAAGATTTGTCTAATTACTATAATAATTATTGGTTATATACTAATAATATATTATACACTATTAGTAATACTAATATTAAATTTCGTTCTTTTTGGGGTGATGGTAGTATTAATACTAAATTAATTGGTGAATTTAATGCTATGAATGTATTATTAGCATTAACTACATTATTATCATTAGGTTATTCATTACAAGAATTAATAAATACTGCTAAGTATCTAAAACCTATAGTTGGTAGAATGGAAATTATTAATTTAGTAGATTGTCCAATAGTAATTATTGATTACGCACATAATCCTGAAGCTCTTAAAAAGTTATTATTAATTAGCAGAAGTTATTGTAATAATAAATTATGGTGTATATTTGGTTGTGGTGGTGAACGAGATAAAAAAAAGAGACCAATAATGGGTTATATTGCAAATAACTACGCTGATATAAGTATTGTTACTAGTGATAATCCACGTAATGAATTATTATCATCAATAATTAATGATATAAAATCTGGTATGAATAATATTAATATAGTTAAAATCATTACTGATCGTAGTCAAGCAATTACTTACGCTATAAATAATGCTAATAAAAATGATGTTATTGTCATTGCTGGAAAAGGACACGAAAATTATCAAATTATTAAAAATAATTATTTTTGTTATTCTGATAAATTTATAGTTAATAACTTACTAAAAAAATAAAATGTTACCAATTACTTTATCTAATATTTCTAGAATAGTTAATGCTAAACTAATTAATAATATTAATAATGATGTAATATTTACAATCAGTCTTGATTCAAGAAAAATTACAAAACACAAAAAATGTTTATTTATTGCTTTAAAAGGTAAAGTTTTTGATTCTCATAATTTTGTATTAGAAGCAATTAATAATGGCGTAATAGCTATTTTAGTTCATTATGAATATAAAATTAATATTCCTCAACTAATAGTTTATGATACTAAGAAAGCATTAGGAAAATTAAGTGCATGGATTAGACAACAATATAAAGTAAAAGTATTAGCTATTACTGGTACTTCTGGTAAAACATCAGTAAAAGAAATTACTACAAGTATTTTAAAACAATGTGGTAATGTATTATGTAATTTTGGTAATCAGAATAATGATATTGGAGTACCAATAACCTTATTAAAATTGACTGCAAAACATAATTTTGCTGTCATTGAATTAGGTTCTAATAAATTTGGTGATATTATATGGATTAACAGTTTAGTAAAACCAGAAATAGTATTAATTAATAATATTTCTTTTGCTCACTTAAAAGGATTTAAAAATATTTACGGAGTATCAAGAGCTAAAAGTGAAATATTTTTAGAAAAATCAGTATGTCATTGTATTATTAATCTTAACAGTAATGACATTAAAAACTGGAAACCATTACTTTATAATAAGAAAGTTTGGTATTTTTCTTTATATAAGAATAATTTATCACATTTTTTTATTGTTAATATAATTAATAATAAAAATAGCATTAGTTATTGTTTATATACACCAATTGGTAACTGTAAAATAACTATACCATTATTTGGTATATATAATATCTCTAATATTATAGCAGCTAGTGCTTTAGCTATTTTAGCTGGTGCACCATTATCAGCAGTAGTTAATGGTATATCTCAATTATCACCAATTAGTGGTAGACTATATCCAATTATTTTAAGTAAGAATAAGTTATTAATTGATGATAGTTATAATGCTAATGTTAGTTCTACAATATTAGCTGCTAATATTTTATCTAAATTTTATAGTCATAAAATTATGATTGTTAGTGATATATTAGAATTAGGAAATAAAAGTATTTTATATCATGAATTTATTGGTAAAATAATTAATAATTTTGATATTGATGAGATTTTAACGATAGGAAAGCTAAGTTATTTTATAGGAAAAAATATTAATCATAGTAAACATTTCTTTAATTTAGTACATTTAGTTAAATATATAAAAAAACTAATATTATATTGTAGTAGTATTACCATACTAGTAAAAGGTTCACATAATACCTTAGCTAGTAATATAGTTAATATGCTTATTAATAATATATTATGTTAATAAAATTAATTAATTATTATTGTTATCACATTAATACATTGAATATATATGTATTACTTGTTATTTTGTTAATTACATTTACTACTACTATATTTATAGGATATAAAATTTTTCCTATTTTGATTAATTTAAATTGTAAACAAATAACAAGGTATTGTTATCCTAAATCTCATAAAAAAAAAAATAATACTCCAACTATGGGAGGTATTATCATAAATATTACAATTATATTATCTATACTAACATGGACAGACTACGAAAATATATTTATTCAATGTATAGTATTTCTACTTATTGGATATAGTATTATAGGATTTATAGATGATTATTATAAAATTTATTATAATAATACAGAAGGGTTAAGTGCTATTAAAAAATATTTATGGCAATCGATATTATCAATAATAATTATTATATTTATCCTAGTTAAAAATATTATAAGTTATAAATTGCTAATTATTATTCCTTTTATTGGGTATATTAAAATTTGTTCCTGGTTAATATTTATATTATTATCTTATTTTATAATAGTTGGAACAAGTAATGCTGTTAACCTTACCGATGGATTAGATGGATTAGTTATTGTTCCAACAATATTTACTAGTATCGGATTATTAATTTTATCATTTATTACTAGTAATGTAAAACTAAGTAATTATTTTAATATTAATTATATTAGTTTATCTAGTGAGTTAGTGGTATTATGTGTAATAATAATAGGAACTTGTTTAGGGTTTCTATGGTTTAATTGTTATCCAGCTAAATTATTTATGGGTGATGTAGGATCATTACCACTAGGTGGTACTATAGGATTAATATCTATATTGATACATCAAGAAAGTCTATTTTTAATGATGGGTGGATTTTTTTTTATAGAAGCTATATCAGTTATACTACAAGTTATTTTTTTTAAAATAACTAAGAAAAGAATTTTTCTTATGGCACCAATTCATCACCATTTTGAATTAAAAGGTTATAAAGAACAATTAATTGTAGTACGTGTATGGATAATTTCTTTTATACTACTAGTATTGTCTTTAATTCAACTAAAATATTATTAATTATGGCTAATTATAAAAATAAAAACATAGTTATTATTGGTTTAGGTATAACTGGATTATCGTGTATTAAATTTTTTCTTAAAAGAGGAATTATTCCAAAGGTTATTGATACGCGTAAATATCTAATTAAACCAATACCTAATTATATTCCATGTCATTTAGGATCAATAAATAAGTTATGGTTATTTTCCGCTGAATTAATTATTATTAGTCCAGGATTAAAATTAAAATATTCATTATTATTAAAATTAATTAGCTTAAATATTAAAATAATTAGTGATATTGAATTATTTATTAGAGAAGTTAATAAACCAATAATAGCTATTACTGGTTCTAATGGAAAAAGTACAGTTACTACTTTAGTAAGTAAAATTATACAGTCTGCCGGATTTATAGTTGGTGTTGGTGGTAATATTGGTATACCAGTATTATCATTACTAGATCAGTATTATCAAATATATGTAATAGAATTATCTAGTTTTCAGTTAGAATTTACTTATAGTTTACATGCAATTATTGCTGTTGTAACTAATATTAGTGAAGATCATATGGATTACTATCCACTGAAATTAATTGAATATAGTTCAATTAAATATAAAATATATTATAATGCTAAATATTGTATTATTAATACTAAGTATTATGATAAGTTATTGAATTATAATAATAGTTATCATATAACATTCGGTAAATCAGGAAATTATAAAATAAATTACTATAATAATAGTAATTGGATAATAGTAAATGATAATTTAGTCTTATCATGTAATAACTTAAAAATTAAAGGAATGCATAATTATTACAATGTTCTAATATCATTAGCAATAGCTGATATTTTATGTATTCCACGTAATATTAGTATTAGTATAATATGTGCTTTTAGTGGATTAAATCATAGATTTCAGGTAATTCATGAATGTAATAATATTAAGTGGATTAACGACTCAAAATCTACTAATGTTAGTAGTACAAAAGCTGCTTTAGAAAGTATTATCATTAAAAATAAATTACATCTAATTCTTGGAGGGGATAGTAAATTAGCTAATTTTTCTCCGTTATTACCATGGCTAAATAATAATAATATAATAGTTTATTGTTTTGGTAAAGATAGATATAAAATTGCATCATTGTGTAATACAGTAGTATTAGCTAATACATTAGAACAATTAATGTACATTGTTGCTTCTAGTGTTGTACAAAAAGATATAGTATTATTATCACCAGCATGTGCTAGTACAGATCAATTTAAATCATTTATTGAAAGGGGAGAATTATTTACTAAATTGGCAAAAACTTTATATTAAAATTTTATTCTTATAGATATTTCATAAAATAGTAGATAATATTATTATTTTAATAATATTTATAACTATTAAAAAAAATTTAATTATAATTTATTATTAATAAATAATTAAAATTATTATTAATTAATTCCAGGCTTTGTAAATACCATAAACATGATTAATAAAAAGAAACATTTAGTTATAGCAACTGGTGGTACTGGTGGTCATATTTTTCCTGGTTTGGTTATTGCTAAACATTTTAAATTAATTGGTTGGAAAGTAAGTTGGATTGGTTGTCTAAATAGAATGGAGAAAATTATTGTTCCAAAATTTAATATTAATATTAAATTTATAGAAGTAAATAATTCTTATTCTAAGAACTCATACATAAAAAAAATATTATTTACTTTAAGTATATTTAAAGCAATAAAAAAAGCAAAAAAAATTTTATATTATTGGAAACCAGATATTATATTATGTATGGGTAGTTATATTTCTGTTCCTACAGCAATTGCTGCAAAAATAATGAATATTCCTATTATTATTCATGAACAAAATACTATAGCTGGCAAAGCTAATAAATTAATTAGTATTTTTGCAAAAAAATGTACTCAAGCATTTCCAAATACTATTAAAGGTGCTACTGTAGTTGGTAATCCAATAAGATCAGAAATTTTAAATATCCCCAAGCCAATAATTAGATTAAAAAATAGAACTGGTATAATAAGAGTTTTAGTACTTGGTGGTAGTCAAGGAGCTTGTATTTTTAATAAAGTTATACCAATAGTAGCAAAAGTATTGGAAAAAAAAATTATTATATGGCATCAAGTAGGTTTTAAATATTATAATTTAGTAAAATACACTTGTGGTATATTAAACATAAAAAATATTAAAATAAATAAATTTATAACTAATATGACTTTAGCATATTCGTGGGCCGATATTGTTATATGTAGATCTGGAGCATTAACTATTAGTGAACTAGCAGTAGTTGGATTACCATCTATACTAATACCGTATATGCATTTAGATCAACAACAATATTTTAATGCAACTGTATTAGTTAATGTAGGTGCTGCTATTATTATTAATCAAATAGATGTAACCCCAGATAAAATAATTAATATTTTATTAAGTATTAATAGACGAAAATTAATTACTATGGCTTGTTGTGCACAAATTGCAGCAACTTATAATGCTACACAATATATAGCAGAAGAAATAAATAATATAACTAAATATTAATATTGTTTATCATGATAAATTTATCTTGTATAAAAAATATTCATTTAATAGGAATTGGTGGTATTGGAATGAGTGGTATAGCAAAAATTCTAATACTAAAAGGTTATAAAGTTAGTGGTTCTGATTTATCTTCTACTGTTATTACTAAACAATTAATATCATTAGGAGTAAATATAATTTTTTATCATCATAAAAATAATATTATTAATGCTAATTTAATAGTGTTTTCTAATGCTATTAGTCACAATAACCCAGAAATATTAGCTGCTAAAAAATTAAGTATCCCAATTATTAGTAGAGTTAAAATACTATCATTATTAATGAAAAATTATTATAATATTATTGTTTCTGGCACACATGGTAAAACAACTACTACTGCTTTAATATATAATATACTTAAAAATAATAATTTACAACCCACTGTAATAAATGGTGGATTAACCCCATCATCAGAAATATATTCATATTTAGGTAACAGTAAATATTTTATTGTTGAATCTGATGAAAGTCACAAATCATTTATGTATCTGAATCCTACAGTGGCTATAATTACTAATATTGATGATGATCATTTACGTAATTATGGTAGTTTAGATTTTTTAAAAAAAACATTTATTAGTTTCCTAAATAAAACTCCGGTAAATAGTTATATAGTATTATGTACAGATAGTATAACAGTAAAAGAAATACATTTTAGTATCGGAAGGAATGTTATTACTTATGGATTTAATAGTCAAGCAGACTTTCGTATCGTGAACTATCATCAATATCAAATATATACATCTTTTATTATTAAACAAAAAAATGGTATTAATATAAATATATCAACTACAAATCCTGGTTATCATAACGCACTTAATATAACAGCAGCAGTTATAATTGCTATAAAAGAAAAAATTAGAATATCTAAAATAATTAAAATTATTTCAAAATTTTGTGGGGTAAATAGACGTTTTTCTATTTTAGGTAAATACAATATTAATTATATGAATAAGAAAATAAAAAATATTATTTTAATAGACGATTATGGTCATCATCCTACTGAATTAAAAGCTACTATAAATACTGTACGTATTGGATGGCCTAACAGAAGAATTATTATGATATTTCAACCTCACAGGTTTACAAGAACATATGATTTATATAATGATTTTATTAACGTACTATCTAGTATTGATATAACATTAATACTAGCAATATATTCTGCTGGAGAAAAACCAATTAAAAACTTTAGTAGTAAATCGTTATGTATGTCACTAAATCAATATAGCAAAACACGTTCTATATTAATACTAGATACCAATAAGTTAATTTCTATATTAATATCAGTTATTAAAGATAATGATGTTATTATAATTCAAGGAGCCGGTACAATTAGTAATATTGCTACTTATATAAATAAGTATATGATAGTTAATCAAATTAGTTAATTGATTTATAATTAATTTTAAAAGTTTTACATTAGTTATTTTAATGCATAAGTAAAAAAAATAATAAATTAATCAATAAAATAATAAAATAATTTTACTAATAATAGTGTAAAACTTAATAAACTATACTTTTAAGTACTATATTAATAGTATGTATTATTAATGTATAATAAATTACTAGTTACTTTTAATAAAAAATTTATTATTTTTTAGTAAATTATTAATAGGATTAAACATTTAAATAATTTAATTTATATTTATTAATTAATAAGTCATTATATCATTAAATATAATTAAAGATATTAATATGGTTAAACAACGTACTATAAAAGATATTATTAAAATTAAGGGTATTGGTTTACATACCGGAAAAAAGATCAATATGACATTAAAACCATTATCGGAAAATTCTGGTATTATTTATCGTAGAATTGATTTAACCCCCCCCAGTAGATTTTATTATTAATATAAATACTTTATGTGACAATAAATTATGTACTTGTTTAGTTAATCATAATAATATTCGTATTTTTACTATAGAACATTTACATGCAACTTTATCTGGTCTAGGTATCGATAATATATTAATAGAAGTTGACGCACCAGAAATTCCTATTATGGATGGTAGTGCTTATTATTTTATTTATTTAATACTTAAAATTGGTATTTGTGAATTAAATGCATACAAAAAATTTTTTCGTATAAAAAAATCTATACGTGTTCAAGAATACGATAGATGGGTTGAGTTGTTACCATTTAATGGATTTAAATTAAGTTTTTTTATTAATTTTAATCATCCAATTATTAGTCTTAATAATCAATATTATACTTTAAATTTTTCTACTATTTCATTTATTAAAAATATTAGCTCAGCTAGAACTTTTGGTTTTAAAAAAGATATTAAATATTTACGTGAACATGGTTTAGCTTTAGGAGGTAGTATAAATTGTGCAATTATAATTGATAATAATAAAGTTTTAAATAAAAATGGATTAAGATTTAATAATGAATTTGTTCGTCATAAATTATTAGATGCAATAGGTGATTTATTCTTATGTGGTTATAATATTATTGGTGAATTTAATGCTTTTAAGGCTGGACATGCTATGAATAATAAACTATTAAAAACAGTAATATCAGATTTAGATAGCTGGGAGTTAGTTACATTTAATAATGATCAGGAATCACCTATTAAATTTAGTATACCAGATAAATATTTTTAATAAAATTAAGTAAAAAATTATAAATTTTATAATTTATGATACATTAAATTTAATAACATAATATTAGCTAATTTTTTTAAAGAATTTTTACATGATCCATGACTAATATTTACTAATGCATTAATTGCATTAATACTTTTATTAGTAAATTTAATACTTTTTATTTCATTATTAGATAAATTAATGTAACTTGATATTAAATTAGGATTAATTTTAATTATTATATTAGATAAGTTAGGTAAAATTTTTGAACGTAGTTTTATTATTAATTTATCATGTAAATTACTTAAATATAATTTCCAACTTATATCACTTACACCTATTATTAATAAATTATTACGAAAATTTATTACTTGACAATATGGATGAATTTTTTTTGGTATCAATTCATATAATAAATTATTAATTCTAATTAAAAATATAATTTTTTTCTTAAAAAGAAATGATACATTATGATATTTTAGTGGTGTGTTATAATTCAAAAAATTTATAATATAAGGTTTTTTTAACATACTAATTATTTTTTTTATTAAACATTAATGTTATAACATAAATTTTGTACATTATTTAACTCATAAATATTTATTTATTAGTAAAGTTATATAATATTTATTATTATTAACTATTCTAATACAAACTAATTTATTATATCAATATAATTAAATGATTATAAAATTTCTCACCAAAATCTTTAGTAATCGTAATACTAAAATAATACGTAATATACATAAGATTGTTGATATTATTAATAATTTAGAACAAAAAATGCTAAATATGACAGATCAACAATTATCTGATAAAACAAATGAATTTCGTTTTAAATTATCTAACGGAGTTAATATAGATAATTTATTACCAGAAGCATTTGCTGTAGTTCGAGAGGCTAGTAGACGAATATTCGGTATGCGACATTTTGATGTACAAATAATAGGTGGAATTATCTTACATTATCGTTGTATTGCAGAAATGCGTACTGGTGAAGGTAAAACATTAACAGCTACACTACCAGCATATTTAAATGCTTTAACAGGACATGGTGTACATATAGTAACAGTAAATGATTATTTAGCTCAAAGAGATGCACAACATAATAAACCATTATTTGAATTTCTTGGATTAACTGTTGGTATAAATTTACAAGGATTATCAATTTACCAAAAACAACATGCTTACAATGCTGATATTACTTATGGAACTAATAATGAATATGGTTTTGACTATTTACGAGATAATATGATACTTAATAAATCAGATAAAGTACAAAGAACTTTATATTTTGCATTACTTGATGAAGTAGATTCTATTCTTATTGATGAAGCTCGTACTCCATTAGTTATTTCCGGAACATCAAGAAATAATACCTTTCTATATAAAAGAATAAATAAATTAATATCAACTCTTAAGTATCAGGAAAAAGAAGATTCTTATAAATTCCATGGAGATGGACATTATACTATAGATAAAAAAACTAAACAAGTACATTTAACAGAACGTGGTTTAGTTTTAATTGAAAAATTATTAGTACAATCTAATATATTAGACTCTAAAGAATCATTATATTGTATAAATAATATTATGCTTATGCATCACGTTATTGCTGCATTAAAAGCTCATAATTTATTTAGTAAAAATATAGATTATATTGTTAAAAATGGTAAGATTATTATAGTTGATGAACATACTGGACGTATTATACCAGATAGAAGATGGTCAGATGGTTTACATCAAGCCATAGAAGCTAAAGAAAATTTAAAGATTCAAAATGAAAATCAAACTTTAGCTTCTATTACATTTCAAAATTATTTCCGTTTATACTATAAGTTATCAGGAATGACTGGTACTGCTAGTACAGAAGCTGCAGAGTTTAAGTCAATCTATAAATTGGATACAGTGACTATACCTACTAATAAACCAATGATACGTAATGATCTACCAGATCTAGTATATATAACTGAAAATGATAAAATAGATGCTATTATTAATGATATTAAATCTTGTATTAAACGACAACAACCAGTTTTAGTAGGTACTATTTCTATTGAAAAATCAGAATTAATATCAAGAAAATTAAAAAAACTTGGTATCAATCATAAAGTATTAAATGCTAAACATCATGCTATGGAAGCTGATATTATTGCACAAGCAGGTACACCTGGAGCAGTAACAATTGCAACCAATATGGCAGGTAGAGGTACTGATATAAAATTAGGAGGTATTTGGCAAGAAAAATTATCTAAATCAAATAAATTTAATAAAATGTTATCAAAAAATAGCTGGAAACAACGCCAGGCTATAGTTTTAGCAGCTGGGGGATTACATATTATTGGTACAGAAAGACACGAATCTAGAAGAATAGATAACCAACTTCGTGGTCGATCAGGAAGACAAGGTGATGTAGGATCATCTCGTTTTTATTTATCTATGGAAGATTCTCTTATGCGTATATTTACCTCTGATCGTATAACAAATATAATACGTAAATTAAGTACACATAGTCATAATGCTATTGAACATCCTTGGATTACTAAAGCAATAGCTAACGCACAACGTAAAGTTGAAAATTATAATTTTGATATACGTAGACAATTACTAGAATATGATAACGTAATTAATGAGCAACGTTGTGCAATTTACAGTAGAAGAAATGAATTAATAAATTCTGATGATATCAGTAAAATTATTAAAAATATACGTCAAGATGTATTAAAATATCTTATATTTAGTAATCTTCCAATTAATGCATTAAAAAAAAAATTATTGGATGATTTTTCACTTTATATACCTAAGACATTAATTAGTGCTAATAAAATAACTTTATATAATATATTGTTGAAACAACAAGTATTAAAGTTTAATAACAAAGAATCTATTGTTGGTAATAAAGTTATGAGAAAATTTGAAAAATGTATAATGTTACAAGTATTAGATGATTTATGGAAAGAACACTTGTCAGCTATGGAATATTTAAGACAAGGTATTCACTTACGTAGTTATGCACAAAAAGACCCAAAACAAGAGTATCAAAAAGAATCATACACAATGTTTATTAATATGTTAAACTTACTAAAGTATGAAGTAATTAGTATAATTAGTAATGTTTCAATTGATGAATTAAACATAAGTAGTTAATTAACTAACTATATAAATATATAGTTATAAGTATTAAAGTTATCATTTATATATAAATTAGTTGCTAACGATAAATAATATTGATGTAGTATGATGATGCTATTACTACTAATTAGTAGATTATTATCAATAATAATATTAGCATAACTTAGTCTAACTTTAGTATTAACTTGAGTATTTAATATTTTATTAATTTGTTTACGATTTATATCGTCTCTATTTAATAAACGTTGTAATTTATTTTCATATGTAGTGTTAATAACCGTTATATTATGCATATAATGTTGTAGATTACATTCAATTAATAATGGTACTACTAATATAACATAAGAAGTATTAATATTATATAATAAAGTATTAATACGATTAATAATTATTGGATGTAATAAATTATTTAACCATATTCTTTCACTATTATTATTAAATATTCGATATTTTAATGTACTACGACTAATTGTACTTTTAATTTTTATAATTTTTCTACCAAAATAATTAGTTATGCTATTAATTATATTTTTATTATAACTAACTAATTCTCTAGCAATAATATCTGCATCTATTATCGGTACATTTAATTTTTTAAATAAATTAGTAACTGTAGTTTTACCACTACCAATACTACCAGTAACTGCAACAATATATGTCATGATACAACATATTATACTATAATATTAAATTACAATACACTTATTAATTATTATTTTATAAATATTTAAATTATTTATAATTATGATAATCTAATTGTTAAGAATATTTTATATATTATAGTAGTTTATAGTTAGTAATATCTACTATTTTATGAATCAAAGGAATATTAATGTTAAATTTAACTAATAATGATATAGATACAATAGAAACTAATGAATGGATTCAATCTATTGAATCGGTAATTCATAATGATGGTATAAGAAGAGCAAAATTCTTATTAAAATGTATGTTGCAACATCTAAATAAATACGATTCTTCTAATTTAGAAGATTATATAAATACAATTCATTATTGTAATGAACCAAAATATCCTGGTAATTTAGAAATAGAAGATCGTATTAATGCTGTAGTTAGATGGAATGCTGTTATGATTATACTTAATGCGTACAATAAAAATTTAGATTTAGGGGGTCATATATCATCATTTCAATCAATTAGTACGATATATGAGGTATGTTTTAATCATTTCTTTCGAGCTAGAAATAATTTTGATGGGGGTGATTTAGTATATTTTCAAGGACATAGTGCACCTGGTATTTACGCTCGTGCTTTTTTAGAAGGAAGATTAACTAAAAAACAAATAGATAATTTTAGACAAGAAATTGATGGGTTGGGATTACCATCTTATCCTCATCCTAAATTAATGCCTAACTTTTGGCAATTTCCTACAGTATCTATGGGATTAGGAGCTATTAGTGGTATTTATCAAGCTAAATTTCTTAAATACTTACAAAATAGATTAATTAAAGACACTAGTAGACAAACTGTATATGTATTTTTAGGTGATGGAGAAATGGATGAACCAGAATCTAAAGGGGCTATTAATATAGCAGTCAGAGAAAAATTAGATAATCTAATTTTTATTATTAATTGCAATTTACAAAGATTAGATGGACCAGTAGTCGGTAATGGAAAAATTATTAATGAATTAGCTAATATGTTTTCCGGAGTTGGTTGGGAAGTAATTAAAGTAATTTGGGGTAGTAATTGGGATACATTACTTAATAAAGATTATACTGGTAAATTAATTCAGTTAATGAATGAGACATTAGATGGTGATTATCAAACATTAAGATCAAAAGATGGAGCTTATATAAGAAAATATTTTTTTGGTAAATATCCAGAAACTAAATTATTAGTAAAAAATATGACAGATAATGAAATTTGGCAATTAGTTATGGGTGGTCATGATGCAAAAAAGATATATGCAGCTTTAGCTTTAGCAAAAAATATTACTGATAAACCAGTAGTAATTTTATTACATACTATTAAAGGTTACGGTTTAGGTAAGCCAATTGAAAGTGCTAATATTGCACATCAAGTTAAATATATAAATTCACAATTATTAAATAATTTTAAAAATAATCTAAATTTAAATAACTTAATTGATAATAACAAAAAATATTCACCCTATATTAAATTTAGTAAAAACTCTATTGAATATAATTATTTACACAATAAACGTAAACATTTACATGGTTATTTACCATCTAGACTAAAAAATTTTACTGAATCTTTAATTTTACCAACATTATATGATTTTCGTCCATTATTAGTAAAACAAACAACAAAAACATCCACTACTAATGCTTTTATAAAAGCACTTGATATTTTATTAAAAAATAAAACTATAGGTAATAGAATTGTACCAATAATTGCTGATGAAGCACGTACTTTTGGTATGGAAAGTTTATTTAAAAAATTTGGTATATATAATTCACAAGGACAAAAATATACAGTACAAGATAAAGATTATATAACTACTTATCATGAATGTAAAAGTGGACAGATTATGCAGGAAGGTATTAGTGAATTAGGAGCAGCAGCTTCATGGTTAGCAGCTGCAACTTCTTATAGTAATAATAACTTACCAATGATTCCGTTTTATATTTACTACTCTATTTTTGGGTTTCAACGTATTGGTGATTTATGTTGGGCTGCTGGTGATCAACAAGCAAGAGGTTTTTTAATTGGGGGAGTATCTGGTAAAACAACATTAAATGGTGAAGGACTACAACATGCAGATGGACATAGTCACATACAATCTTTAACAATACCAAATTGTGTATCATATGATCCAGCATATTCTTACGAATTAGCAGTGATTATTCATAACGGATTAGTTAGAATGTATGGTAAGAATCAAGAAAATATTTATTATTATATAACAGTTTTGAACGAAAATTATATTATGCCTAATATCCCAAATGGGGTAGAATATAATATATGTAAAGGTATTTATAAATTAGAAACACTAAATAATAATAATTATATTGGTGCAATACAATTAATGGGTTCAGGAGCTTTATTAAGACATGTACGTAAAGCAGCAAAGATTTTATTACAAGATTATAATATTAATGTTGATGTATATAGTGTAACCTCATTCACTGAATTAGCTAGAGATGGACAAGATTGTTATAGATGGAATAAACTACATCCTAAAGAGAAACCAAAAATACCATTTTTAAATAAAATAATAAATAATAATCCAGTAGTCATAGTTACTGACTATATGAAAATTTTAGCTGAACAAATACGTCAGTTTATTCCTAATAAACATGTTTGTATACTTGGTACTGATGGTTTTGGTCGTTCTGATAGTAGGAAAAAACTACGTTGTTATTTTGAAATAGATGCTAATTATATAATAGTTTCTGCATTATATGAATTAGCTTTGTGCAATATTGTTACTATGGATAAAGTACAACAAGCTATAAATAGATTTAGTATTAATATAAATAAAATTAATCCACGTTTAGTATAAATTAATAAAAAATAAGTTAAGGTTATTATGAATTTAGAAGTTAGGTTACCTAATGTAGGTATAGATAAGGTAAAAGTTATTGAATTATTAGTTAAAATTGGGGATCATATAAATATTGATCAAACATTATTAGTTGTAGAAGTTGGTAAGGCTATGATAGAAATACCATCGAAAGTTAGTGGTATAGTACAAGATATAAAAGTAAAAATTAATGATAAGATTAATACAGATTGTTTATTAATGTTAGTAAAAACTAATTCTAATACAGTAACTACTGACAACACTAAATTAGTAAAAAATTATTATATTTATGCTAGTCCAATAATAAGAAGGTTAGCATATAAATTAAATATTAATTTAAAAAATATTATTGGTACTGGACGAAAAGGTAGGATTTTGCGATGTGATATTGATAAATTTATAAAACGTGAG
The DNA here is from genome assembly GCA_025728545.1 of Candidatus Lightella neohaematopini. Lineage (GTDB taxonomy): Bacteria > Pseudomonadota > Gammaproteobacteria > Enterobacterales > Enterobacteriaceae > Lightella > Lightella neohaematopini_B. The sequence continues at coordinate 101,604 of JAOBJL010000001.1, read as the reverse complement.
GAAAATAATAATAATTTACCAGAATTTATAGTACAACAATATAGTCAATATGGTAATGTAAAATTAATTAAACTAAAGAATGATAAAATATTTACAATTGAACAATTAAACAATAGTTGGAGAAATGTTCCTCATGTTACTCAATTTGATGAAGTAGATATTACTAATATTGAAGAATTTCGTAAAAAATATAATAATAAATTAATTAGCCAAAATATACCAGTTAAAATTACTTTATTGACTATTTTTATTAAAATTATTTCAGTTGCATTACAAGAATTTCCTTATTTTAATAGTGTTTTAATTAATAATAAGGAACTATTATTAAAAAAATATATTAATATAGGTATAGTTGTAGCAACTAATACTGGATTAATAGTACCAGTATTATATAATGTTAATAATAAAGATATTTTAACTATATCGTATGAATTAGATATATTATTAATGAAAATTAAAAATAATAAATTAAAATTATCTTATACGAAAGGTAGTAATTTTACTATTTCTAATTTGGGTACTAACAGTAGTACTACTATGTTTACTCCATTAGTTAATTTTCCAGAAGTAGCTATACTTGGATTATCTAAAGCTCGCACGATCCCTGTTTGGGATGGTAGTAATTTTATACCAAAATTAATGTTACCGTTGTCATTATCATATGATCATCGCGTTATAAATGGACTTGATAGTGTAAATTTTATTAGTTTTATAAAAGAATTAGTATTAGATATACGTAATTTAATTACTTAATTAGTAAAATGTATTATATTAAATGTAAATTTATAGGAAACTAAAAATGTCTAATAAAATTAGTGTTGATGTTGTCATATTAGGTGCTGGCCCTGGTGGTTATTCAGCTGCTATTAGATGTTCTCATTTTAATTTAAAAACATTATTAGTTGATAAATATCATTCTGTTGGCGGTACATGTTTGCATTTTGGTTGTATTCCATCAAAAGCATTATTGAATATAATTAAGTCAGTAAAAGAGTTTGATAAATTTAATAAATATGGTATTTTTTCTGGTAATTTAGAAGTTAACATAGAACAATTACGTTTTTGGAAAAATAATTTAGTTAATAAATTATCTAATAATTTATTAAATACTATTAAAATAAATAATATTAATATTATTTACGGTGTAGGTAGATTTATTAATAGTAATACTTTAATTGTTGAAAATAAACAAAGTGATGAGGTATTAGTTAATTTTAAACATGCAATAATCGCTACCGGATCCATTCCAAATAATTTATTTGATGTAGAATTTGATAATAAATATATTTGGAATTCTACTACAGCACTAGATTTACCGTGTATACCAAATAGGTTATTAATTGTAGGTGGTGGAGTTATTGGTTTAGAATTAGCTAATATTTATAATACTTTAGGGTCAAAGGTTGATATTATAGAAATTTCTGATCAACTTATATCAAGTTTAGACAAAGATATAACGGATAAATTAATGTATCAAATAGAAAATAATACATTATCTTTTAAATTAAATACTAAAATATCCAGTATAAAAATAAATAATTCTCAAGTAATGATAAAAATAGATAATGAAGAATTAAATAATAATACATATTATTATGATAATATTATTGTAGTTGTTGGTAGAAGACCTAATATTGATTATTTATGTTTAGAGAAAATTGGAATAGAGACTAAGAATAATTATATTATAGTAAATAATCAGATGAGAACTAATATTAATCATATTTACGCTATTGGTGATGTAATTGGTGCACCTATGTTAGCACACAAGAGTATACATAACGGTTATATTGCCGCAGAAGTAATAGCTGGAAAAAAACATTTTTTTGATCAAAAAGTTATTCCTTTAATAATATATACTAATCCAGAACTTTGTTGGACAGGGTGTACTATTAAGCAAGCAAAATATCTAAATATAGATTTTGAAGTAGTAGATTTTAATTGGTCTAATTTAGGTAAAGCTGTAGTTACTAATAATCATACTGGTCTTACTAGATTAATTTTTAATAAATATAATAACCATTTAATTGGTGGAGGGGTACTAGGAATAAATAGTAGTGAAATCATTGGAGAATTAAGTATAGCAATCGAAATGGCTTGTGAAGCAGAAGATATTATCTTAACTAGTCACGCCCATCCAACTTTATATGAATCAATACAATTAGCTACGGAAATGTATATGATCAAAAAGGGTATTAATTATTAATTTTTATTTTAATATTATCAATTAATCTTATTTTACCTAACCATACTGCTGATAATATTATTACATATTTACTATTACTAGTAATATTTGTTAAATTTTTATAATCTAAAATATATAATGAATCTACTATAAAACCTGTTTCCTGTAATTGATATTTTGCGGTATTAATTAAATTAACTATACTACAATGAATATTATATTTTAATTTATTTGCTAAATCTTTTAATATAAGATAAAACTTATGAGCTATTTTATAATTATCTTTACTTAATAAAGTATTACGTGAACTATATGCTAAACCACTTTTTTCTCGAAAGATTGGTACACTAATTATTTTTATATTATAATGCATGTCACATACCATACGTTTTATTATAATTAGTTGTTGAAAATCTTTTTCACCAAAAAAAGCTAAATTAGGTTGTATTAAATTAAATAATTTACTAATAATAGTGGTAACTCCTTTATAGTGATTTAAACGTTTACTACCATCTAAAATTTCAGATATAACTGGTACATATATGTATGTATAATTATTAATCCCATTAGGATACATTGTTAATATTGATGGAATAAATACAATATCAACATTATAAAATATTAGTTTTTTGCAATCTAATTTAATAGAACGGGGATAATTATTAAAATCATATAATCGATCAAATTGAGTTGGATTAATAAATATACTAACTACACAAATAGTATTCATTGATTTTGCTCTTTTTATCAAAGCAATATGACCATCATGAATATTACCCATAGTTGGTATTAATGATATTATATAATTGCTATCTTTAAAAGATTTTATTATTTGTTTTAGCTTACTAATTGATCGAACAATTTTCATATTTCTAAATTAATTTTTATTTATTGGGAAATACTAGATTCAACTTCTTTAATATATTTGCTAATAGCAATATTAATATAATTATTTAGATAATTTTTAGCAAATATAGGAATATTATTAGTAATTCCTAACATGTCTTGAAGTACTAATATTTGTCCATCAGTATAAACTCCAGCCCCTATACCAATAACTGGAATTTCTAATGTTTCAGTAATTTTTTTAGCTAATAATTCTGGTACGTATTCCAATAATAACATTACTATTCCTGTTTGTTCTAGAGATATAGCAAAATCTAATAATTTATTCGTATCATCTAAATTAATACCTTATATTTTATAACCACCTAAAAAATTTACATATTGGGGAGTTAAACCAATGTGACCACATATTGGAATAGAATAATTAGTTAAATAATTAACAATATCTAGCGACCATTTATTAATTACTTCTAATTTTACTATATTAGTACCAACTTTCATTAATTTAATAGAATTATTTAATGCTTGTTTATTATTATTATAACTCATAAATGGTAAATCAGCTAATAATAAACAATTTGGAGCCCATTTTTTACACAACGGACATGATATATTATATCATCTATAGTAACAGATAAAGTAGAATTATGACCTTGTATAACCATTCCTAAAGAATCACCAACTAACATAACATTAATACCTTGATTATATAATAGTTTAGCAACACTTGCATCATAAACAGTAAGTACTGCAAATTTTTGTTTATCTTTTTTTTATTTTTCTTAAATGATTAATAGTATACATATATCATTTCCTAAATTTAATACATATTATTTTTTTAACTATTAATTATTATATTTTTTTAATAATAATATTCTTTTATTAGATAAAAATCTAATGTTATCTTTAACTACTAATCCAGTAGGTAATTTTATGTTACTATCTAATTCTATCATTGGATATACAACAAATTCCCTATTTAACATATCGTAATGTGGAATTGTTAACTTTGATGTATTAATTATATAATTACCAAATAATAATATATCTAAATCTATTATTCTTGAAGACCAACGGGGACAATTATATTTGCGTCCCTGAGAATATTCTATAATTTTAATTAAATTAAATAAACTATTTAATGATAACATAGTATTTAAAATAACTACTAAATTAATATAGTTAGGTTGATTATAATTATTTAACGGTATACTTTCATAATAAGAGGAATATTTTATTATTTTTGTATAAGGTAAATACTTTAGTTTATTTATAGCTATGTTAATTTGATCTATTGGACAATTTAAATTACTTCCTATAGACAGCCAAACGTAATTTGTTTGATTTAAAATATTTACCATGATTATTATTTAATATTAATATTTAGTAACTTGTTTTTCTTTCAATTCAGCCATTGTTTTACAATCAATACATAAATTAGTTATTGGATTAGCTTCTAATCGTTTTATACCTATTTCTATATCACAATAATCACAAAATCCAAATTTATTTTCTTCTAACCTTTTAATTGTTTTTTGTATGTTAATAATAATTTTTCGTTCTCTATTACAATGATGTAACATTAAGTTAAATTCTTCTTCTTGCATTGCTCTATCTACAATATCTGGGAAATTAATAAATTTATTAACTAAATTAGTGTGATTTAAATTATTTATAATATGTTTATACCAAGCATGTAAAATAGTTTTAAAATGCATAATTTGGTTATTATTCATATATTTTTCATTAGATTTTTCATTATATGGTTTTACCCCAGCAATATTTAAAATACTTAGGGATGAAGATTTGAATTTATCTCTATTCATATTATTACCTTAATTATAGATTATAATAAATAACTAATAAATTTATATTAATTTATAAGTAAACTAATTACTGTAATTAGTATAATCAACGTTATGATATAATTAGATTATAAATTATAAAATTTACTTTTTAATTAGATTAATATAAATTTAATTAATAAATTAAAGTTATTGTAAATTATTAACAATAATGTTATTAATTAATATATTTTTAATAAAATATAATTACATAATTAATTATTAAAATAATAACAGTAAAAAGAAATATATTAATTTGTCTAACTACGATTACTTAGATCGAAAATATAAAAATAGTATACTACCAAAATTGTTAAAAATATCATTTATTTTTTTAATATTGATATTATTATACTTTTTTTATTTAAGTATTATAATTAAAAATAGAATATCTGGTAAAATATGGAAATTACCAACTACAGTATATAGTAAAACTACTTATTTAGTGCCTGGTATGTGTATTGATAAAAATAAAGTTATTAATATACTAGAAAGTATATATTATCGTAAAGTACGATATATTACCTGTCCTGGTGAATTTTCTATACACAATAATAATATTGAATTAATACGTAGATCATTTGATTTACCAGAAGGAACAATAGGTAATATTCATGCATTAATATATTTTAATAACGGCAAGATATCTAGTATAAAAAATTTTCATAATCAGCATAGCTTCGGTTTTTTACAATTAGATCCAAAACTTATTACTATAATTCAATCTCCATATAGTGAACAAAGATTATTTATTACCAGAAATAATTTTCCTAAACTATTAATTAAAATATTATTAGCTATTGAAGATAAAAAATTTTACCATCATCATGGTATTAATTTTAACTCTATCTGTAGAGCAATAATAACTAACTTATTAGCCAAAAAAACTATACAAGGTGGTAGTACTATTACTCAACAACTAGTAAAAAATTTATTTTTAGATAATAAACGTTCATTATGGCGTAAATTTAACGAAATTTGTATGGCATTAATATTAGATTATTACTATAGTAAAGATTATATTTTAGAATTATATTTAAATGAAGTTTATTTAGGACAAAGTGGTGATGATCAAATTAGAGGATTTCCATTAGCTAGTTTATATTATTTTAATAGACCAATAAATGAATTAAGTATTGATCAACAGGCTATGTTAGTTGGTATGGTTAAAGGAGCATCTTTATATAATCCATGGCATAACCCTGAATTAACTATGGAGAGACGTAATTTAATACTAAAATTAATTAGTAAACAACATATATTAGATAAAGAATTATGTGATTTATTAGTATCACGTCCATTAGGAATAAATCAATATGATAATATTGCAGCAAATAAACCTGCTTTTACTCAATTAATTAGAGAAGAAATACAAAATAAATTACATAATAAAATATATAATTTATCTGGAGTAAAAATATTTACCACATTGGATCCTGTATCACAAGATGCTGCTGAATATGCTATAAAATACGGTATTAATAATTTAAAATTTAATCATGATTATAATTTAGAAGCAGCTATGGTTGTTGTAGACAGATGTAGTGGTGAAATTAGAGCAATTGTTGGTGGTGCTAACCCAGAATTTGCTGGATTTAATAGAGCTATGCAAGCTAGAAGATTAATTGGTTCACTAATTAAACCAGCTATTTATCTAACAGCATTAAGTAATCCGAATAAATATAATTTAAATACTTTAATTAATGATAAACCAATAACAATTAAACAACAAAATGGTTATTTGTGGTCACCAAAAAATTATGATAGACAATTTCGAGGTCATGTTACATTAATAGATGCGTTAGTAAAATCTTTAAATATACCTACAGTTAATTTAGGTATGATGCTTGGATTAAATAAAATTATATCTACATTACTTATATTAGGGGTACCATACAATAGTATTAATTATCCAATATTTCCAGCTATATTGTTAGGGGCAATTAATTTAACACCAATTGAAGTAGCTCAGCTATTTCAAACTATAGCTAGTGGTGGTAATTATACTATGTTATCTGTTGTTAGAACTATATTATCTAATGATGGAACTATTATTTATAATAGTTTACCTAAGTCTGAACGAGTTGTTTCTACTCAAGCTACTTATCTAACATTATATGCTATGCAACAGTCGGTAGTAAGAGGAACATCAAATTTATTATTTTCTAAGTTTTCTTCTTATAATTTAGCAGCAAAAACTGGTACTTCTAATGATTTACGAGATAGTTGGTTCGTTGGTATAGATGGTAAAGAAGTATCAGTTATTTGGATAGGACGAGATAATAATAAATCAACAACATTAACTGGTGCAAGTGGAGCATTAATGTTATATCAGTATTATTTAGAAAAACAACCACCTACAAAATTAAATCTTCTTATACCAAAAGAAATTAGTTATGTATCTATTAATTGTAATAATAGTTTATTTTGTAATAAACAGCATACTTATAAATTACCAATATGGATAAAGTAACATCCTTATTTTTTTAATTGAATAGGAATTATAATGAATAATTTATCATCAACAAAAATTGATATTACTAATGCAGCAATAAATAAAATTAAATCTATATTAAATTATAAAAGTAACATTGGCTATAACTTTAGAGTGTTTGTAACTAGTGGAGGTTGTAACGGATTAAAGTACGATTTTACTTTAGATAAAAATATTAACGATAATGATTATATAATAAAACAATCTAATATTTTAATTTTAATAGATAATATTAGTTTAAGTTATTTAACTGGTGGATTAATAGATTATGTGGAAAATATTAATAAGTCATACTTTTTTATTAGTAATATAAAATATAATAATAAATGTAATTGTGGAATGTCATTTAATTAAAAAAATATAACATGTTTATGTAGTAATAATTATAAATTTAATAAAATATTTTTAGTTACAGTATATAAGTTATGTGTATTTTTAATGGTACACATAAATTCTATATTAGCTATATTATTAGCATGGTCAGAGATTTGTTTAATAGAAATAAACGGTATATTAAATCTATAACATACTTGAGCTACTGCAGTAGATTCCATATCTACTGTAAGTGCTTTAGGAAATTTATTACGTATATTATTTAAAGTATTAATATTATTAATAAAATTATCACCGCTAACTATTAAACCAAAAAAAATATTTTTTTCTTTTTTATTAGATAATTTTGCTATAGATAAAAGATTTTTTGAGGAATTAAATATTAATGGATGTTTTGGTATTTGACCAAATTCGTAACCAAATGCTGTTACATTAACATCATAATAACATGTAGATTGAGAAATAACTAAATCCTGTTTTTTTATATATGATACTAAACTTCCAGCCAATCCAATATTTATTATTAAATCTGGTAGGAAATAATTTATTAAGATAGTAGTTCCTAAAGATGCAGATACTTTACCTATACCAGTTTCAATTATTACTAATTTAGTATTATTAATAGTACCATAATACACTATACATTTACCAAAAATTTTGGTTATAACATTAGTTAATTGTTTATACAAAAATATTATTTCTTCTTTCATAGCTACTACAATACCAACTATCATATAAGTTATGATTTTAATTTATTTAAAAACTATTAAATTACATTATTATTATTTAATTCTCTATCCTATAATAAATAGACACTACTAAAATTTCTACTAAAAATATTTTTAAAATTTTTTAATAAAAAAATATAATTTATATTTTATAATATATAAAGTAATTTTAATAAAATTAGTAAATAATTTAATATTAATTACAGACAAAATAATTTTTAATATTTTTATTATATAAGTTTAAATTAAATATTATTATATGTTAAACAAAAAAGTTTTTTCTAATATTACAGCAATAGTAGTTGCAGCTGGTGTAGGTAAAAGAATGAATATTAGTATTCCAAAACAATATTTGACTATTGCTAATAAAACAATATTAGAACATGTTATTAATACATTACTATCATCTAAATATATAAAAGATATAATAGTAGTAATTAATTCTAATGATTATTATTTTAATAAATTACCATTATCAAAAAATAACAAATTAACTGTTGTTCATGGTGGTGTATCTAGATTTCATTCAGTTGTTAATGCTTTAAGATATATTAAGTATACTAAATGGGTTATTATTCATGATGGAGTTAGACCTTGTTTACATAAAGATGATTTATATAAATTATTATTAATTACTAATTATTCTACTATAGGAGGTATTTTAGCAACCCCGGTCACTAATACTATAAAAACAGTTAGTGTTAAAAGTAAAATAAAATTAATTAATAGTACACTAAATCGTAATAAATTATGGCAAGCATTAACTCCACAAATATTTAATTTTAAATTACTAAAATATTGTTTTGAACAAATTCTAAAAAAAAATATATTAATTACTGATGAATCTAGCGCGTTAGAATATTTTGGTTATAAACCAATTATTATTCATGGTAGATCAGATAATATTAAAATAACTAACAAAAATGATATTATTTTCGTTAAAAATTATTTTAATAAGAAATATTATTAATATGCGTATTGGTTATGGTTTTGATATTCACAAATTTGATAACTATGGTAGCCTAATATTAGGTGGGGTTAAAATACCAACATTTAATAAATTATTTGCTCATTCTGATGGTGATGTATTATTACATGCTATAATAGATGCTTTGTTAGGGGCCGCTAATATGAATGATATTGGTAATTTATTTCCTAATAATAGGAAATATAAAAATATAAATAGTCGAATTATGTTAATAAATGCTTGGAAAATAATAAAAAATAAAAATAGATACAATATTAATAACATTGATACTACAATTATCGCACAAAAACCAAAATTATCTAAATTTTTTCATAGAATGAAAACTAATATTTCTGTAGATCTTAATTGTTCAATAAATGATATTAATATTAAAGCAACTACAACGAATGGAGTGCCATTTATTAATAATACTAATGCTATAGCATGTGTAGCTATAGTATTATTATCATAACATAAATATTTAAATGCAACTTTATCCTTATATAAGGATATAAATTAAATAATTTTATAAATTATTATTTAATCCTAAAATAATTTATTAAATTAGATAAATATATAATAACATTATAATTAGTATATTAATAAATAATATGTATTATTAATATTAAAGTTTATTAGTATTGTTAATATAATAATTTTATGACTATTTAAGAAATATTTTAAGGAACATAATGATTATTGATGATAACAAAAAAAGAGCATTAGCAATAGCTTTAACACAAATAGAAAAACAATTTGGTAAAGGATCTATTATGCGTTTGGGTGAAGATCGATCTATGGATATTGAAACAATCTCAACTGGTTCAATATCATTAGATATCGCATTAGGTGGTGGCTTACCAATGGGTAGAATTATTGAAATTTATGGACCGGAATCATCTGGTAAAACCACTTTAACTTTACAAATAATTTCTGCAGCACAAAATAATAATAAAATATGTGCTTTCATAGATGCTGAGCATGCGTTAGATCCAGTATATGCAAAAAAATTAGGTGTTGATATAGATAACTTACTATGTTCTCAACCAGATACTGGTGAACAAGCATTAGAAATATGTGATGCTTTGGTAAAATCTGGAGCTGTCGATGTTATTGTAATTGATTCAGTAGCAGCATTAGCACCAAAGGCAGAAATAGATGGAGAAATAGGTGATGCACATATAGGATTAGCTGCTCGTATGATGAGTCAAGCGATGAGAAAATTAGCTAGTAATTTAAAACATGCAAATACATTATTAGTTTTTACTAATCAAATTAGAATGAAAATAGGTGCTATGTTTGGAAATACAGAAACTACTGCTGGTGGTAATGCATTAAAATTTTATGCTTCTATACGTTTGGATATTAGACGTATAGGTCCAGTAAAAGATGGTGAACTAGTTATTGGTAATGAAACACGTATTAAAGTAGTAAAAAATAAAATAGCGGCACCTTTTAAACAGGCTGAATTTCAAATTCTTTATGGAGCTGGTATTAATAAATTAGGAGAATTAATTGATCTTGGTTTAAAATATAAAATAATAGAAAAATTAGGTACTTGGTATCGTTATAATAATAATAATATTGGTCAAGGAAAATTAAATGCATGTAAATTTTTAAAGGATAATAATCATATATTAACTAAATTAGATAAAGAATTACGTAATATGTTATTAAATAAATGTGAATTAGAAACAGTTGCAAACGGTAACAATATAAACAAAAAACTAACTTAATTGGTGTAATAATGTATAAATCATGTTCAGAAATTCGTAAAATTTTTTTAAATTATTTTATAAATAATAACCATCAATTACTTGATAGTAGTTCATTAGTACCAAAGAATGACTCAACATTAATGTTTACTAATGCTGGAATGAATCAATTTAAAAATATTTTTCTTGGAATAGAGCAACCAAAATACACTAATGTTGTTACTATACAAAGATGTGTAAGAGTTGGTGGCAAACATAATGATTTAAATAATATCGGACGAACTAAACAACATCATACATTTTTTGAAATGTTAGGTAATTTTAGTTTTGGTGGATATTCTAAATCTAAAGCTATTCAATTTGCTTGGCAATTATTAACTGATAATAAATTATTTGCGATACCAAAAGATAAATTATTAGTAACAGTAAATATACATGATATTTTTACAATACGTTGTTGGTTAAAATTAGGATTATCTAATAGACAATTAGTATTAATAGGTAATAAAGAACAAGAAATTTATTACTCTAATAATTTTTGGTATATGGATCAACTTGGTCCATGCGGACCATGTACAGAAATTTTTTATTATTCAGGTAAAGATAATATTGATAATTATTTAAAGATATTTAATAGTATAGAAAATAATGAAAATTTTTTAGAACTATGGAATTTAGTATTTATACAATTTAATAAACAGTATAATAATGTTTTTTTACCGTTAAATATTAATTCTATTGATACTGGTATGGGTTTAGAACGTATAGCTTCAGTATTACAAGGTGTTAATTCTTGCTATGAAATTGATTTATTTAAATTATTATTAACTATTATTGTAAAAAAATTAAAAATTAAAAGTTTTTACAGCTCAGAATTATATATAATAGCTGATCATATACGTACTTGCGTATTTATTATAAGTGATGGTGTATTTCCTAGTAATAATGGTAGAGGTTATGTTTTAAGAAAGATTATACGTCGTGCAATAAATTATGGTAAAAAATTAGGTATTAAATATTTATTTTTTTATAAACTAGTTATTCCATTAATTAAGGTTATGAAAATAGAAATAAATAATTTCATTATTCCTTTAAAAAATATTATGTATATACTTAAACAAGAAGAACAACAATACAATAATACTATAAATAAAGGTAAAAAATTAGTAAATAAAATAATCTCTAAATTAAATAACAATATACTTAGTGGTAAAATGATATTTTATTTATATGATACTTACGGTATTTCTATAGATATAATTAAAAATATATGTGATAGTAATGATATAAAAATAGATGAATCGGAATTTAAAAAAGAAATAGAAGTAAGAAAAAATTTAATATTAAATAAAAATAAAATTAATATTAATACATTACTAAATAATTATAAAAATACTAAGTTTGTTGGTTATGATTGTATTGAATGTCTTAGTACTGTGCAAGGAATAATATATAATAATCAAAATATTGATAAAATATATTATAAAAATATTAATAAAATATATATTATTCTTGATCAAACACCATTTTATGGTGAATCTGGAGGACAAGTAGGTGATCAAGGAAAAATACTATCAATTAATGTTATGATTAATATTATTAATACAAAAAAATGTGGTGATATATTTATTCATGAAGGTATTCTAGAATATGGTAAATTAGAAGTTGGTATGAAGGTAACAGCACTAGTTAATCACATAAGACGTAATTTAATTAGTATAAATCATACTACTACTCATATGTTATATTCTGCCTTAAAACAAATTAGTAATACATATATTAAGCAATATGGTTCATATATTAATGAATATTATTTACGTTTTGATGTAATTAGTAATATTTCATTAAAATGTTATATATCAAAAATAGAAAATCTTATTAATCAACAAATTAGAATGAATATACCAATTATAACCTATATTAATAGTTATAATAGAAAATATAATTTAGTTTCATTAAATAATATTAAGTATAAAAGTATTAATAATTTAAGAAGTATTAAAATTGGTAATATATCTCATGAATATTGTGGAGGTACACATGTTAAATTTACTAAGGATATTAATTTATTCTGCATTAAGAACGAATTAGGTATTGCTAAAGGGGTAAGACGTTTAGAAGCAATTACTAACGAGGTTGCATTTAATTTTTTAAGAGAACAAAAAAACACCGTACTACAAATTTCTAGATTAACTAAATCTAATATACAATCAGTATCTAAGCAAGTATTAACATTAATAAGTAATTATAAAACTCTAAAACAAGATATTATTAGTTTAGAAAAAGAATATATTACTAGTCAAGTAAAATTTTTACGTTATAAAATTAAACGTTTTTTAAATAAAAAGAATGTTTTAGTAGAACAAATTAATTGTAATAACATTAATACATTAATTAATATTGTAAAATTATTAAAAAAACATTTGAATTCATTAATTATTGTATTATTTACTAAATTAAATAATACTATCTATTTAGTAGTTGGTGTATCTAACAATATAATTAAATATATACAAGCAAATAATATTATTAATTATTTAGTTAAACATGTTGGTGGTAAAGGTGGTGGTACTTCAGATATATCTCAAATAGTGATTAATAATGTTAATTTATTACCTAGTATTATAAGTAATATACATATGTTATTATCTAATAAAAAAATATTATAATAATAGTGTATTTATATTGTTATATTAATTTATATTAATAGTTTTTAGTGATAATTAAATATTTAAAGGATATAATAAAGTAATGCTTATTTTAACTCGTCGTATTGGTGAAACCTTAATTATTAATGATAACATTACAATAACTGTACTAAATATTAAAGGTAATCAGGTTCGTATTGGTATAAATGCACCTAAGGAAATATCTGTACATCGTAAAGAAGTATATCAACGTCTTAAGATAAAAAAATAAATTTTTTACAAATTATAAGTTTAATAGCTATTTATTAATATATTTACGTTATATAATTAATTAGGTGAGGTGGCCGAGAGGATTAAGGCACTCCCCTGCTAAGGGAGTATATAGTGATCTGTATCGAGGGTTCGAATCCCTCCCTCATCGAGTTTTATTTTGCATCCGTAGCTCAGTTGGATAGAGTACCCGGCTACGAACCGGACGGTCGGAGGTTCGAATCCTCCCGGATGTAAATTGATTAATAGGAAATAAATTGATTTTTAACATATCAAAAAATTTAACTTGGTTAAAAAATAATCCAAAAGTTATTAATGGTATTTGTCGTGGTATTGAACGAGAGGCTCTACGAATAGATATTCATGGGAATATAGCTAATACTAATCATCATTATAAATTTGGTTCTGCGTTAACTCATAAATGGATTACTACTGATTTTTCAGAATCTCAATTAGAGTTCATTACTCCAGCACATAGTAATATTAATTATATATTTATGATATTGTATGATTTGCATAAATATGTTGTTAATAATTTAGAATCTGAATTATTATGGCCAATGAGTATGCCTTGTTATATTAATAATAGTAAATTTATTAGAATAGCTAAATATGGTAATTCTAATATAGGGTTAATGAAAACTTTATATAGAAAAGGTTTAATGTATCGTTATGGTAGTTTAATGCAAATTATTACTGGAGTTCATTATAATTTTTCTTTACCATTAACTTTTTGGCAATCATATAGTAATATAATTGATGTAGATAACAAACAAACAACAGCATCTATTGGTTATTTAAAAATAATTAGAAATTACTATAGATTTGGTTGGGTTATTCCATATTTATTTGGTGCTTCTCCAGCTATTTGTAGTTCTTTCTTAAGGAATAAGAATACTAATTTACCGTTACGTAGTGTAAATTCAACATTACAATATTTACCATACGCAACTTCTTTAAGATTAAGTACATTAGGTTATATAAATCATAATAATATAAATGATTTTACTATTAATTTTAATAGCTTAAAAGATTATACAAATACATTAAAAAAGATTATAAATACACCATGTTTAGATTATCAAAAAATAGGTATGTTTAATAATAATCATTATTTACAGTTAAATACTAATATATTACAAACAGAAAATGAATTATATTTACAAATTAGACCAAAATGTATCTTATCAAATAATGAATTATTATTAGATGCTCTTAATAAAAGAGGAATTGAATATATTGAAATTAGGTCATTAGATATTAATCCATTTTCTCCTGTTGGTATTAGTAAAGAACAGATATTATTTTTAGATGTATTTTTAATTTGGTGTATTCTTTTAGAATCACCAGAAATTAGTAAAAATGAGTTATTCTACATTAATAGAAATTGGAATAAAATTATTTTAGAAGGAAGAAAACCAGAACTTAGTATTAATATATTTCTTAAAAAGAATATCATTAAATTATCTATAGCTGATTTTGGTAAATTATTACTAAATAATTTATTATTAATAGCTAAAATATTGGATAGTAATTATGATGGTTTTTCATATCAATATATGTGTAATAAAATTATTAATTCTTTTATTAATCCAAATTTAACTATATCTTCTTATCTACTAGATAAATTAATTATATTTAATATGAATAAATTAGGTTTAATGTTAGCAAATAGTTATGCATATTACTTAAATCAACAACCATTAACAATTTTAAAAAAAGCTAATTTTCAATATGAAAATAAATTATCTTGGAGAAGACAATACTATTTAGAAAATAACAATAATATTAGCTTTAGTAATTATTTAATTCAATTAAATAAAAAATATAATCTATAAATATTAAATAATTTTTTAATTAATTTTATTAAAAATAAATTATATTTCGTATTAAGATTAAAGTATTATTTAATTCTAATACTTTATGCTATAAAACATTATTTATTGATTTCACTATTTATACTACTTATTATAAGTAAATATTATAACAGTAATCTAAAAAATAAGTTAATTAATAAGTATTTTAAAAATGTTATTAGTTATAATTATGTTTAATATAGTTAAAATTGTTAAGTATTTAAATTACTTTATTATTTTTTATAGTTAAAAAATTAGTAAATTATTTTATGTTGTAATATATGTTACAATTTTTATGTTTAAGTATTTACTAAATAAATATCATAATTTTCCATATAACTAATTTATAATTAAGAAGTATTATGTCTAAAATAAATACTATGCTTAATTACGCATATGATATTAAAAAAAAAATAGATATGTTAAAACTAAGTACTAATTTTTTTTTCAAAAAACAGGAATTAAATAAAATTAATAAAAAGTTAAATTTGTCTAATAAATTTAATAGAAGCCTAATAATAGAGCTAACAAAAAAATATAATACATTATGCTATGATATTGATATAATTAGCAATTTTACTAATCAATTAGATGATATCATAGAACTAATAAAATTATTTTATAATCAGTATAACGATAAAATAATTAATGAGATAAAAAATGAGTTAAATATTATTAGTAATAAATTAAATATATTTGAATTTAACCAAATATTTTCTGGTAAATATGATTATGCTAATTGTTACGTTGATATACAAGCAGGATCTGGAGGTATAGAAGCTCAAGATTGGGCTAGCATGTTACTTAAGATGTACTTACGTTGGGCAGAATTACATAAATTTAAAACTAATATTATTTATGAAATGTTAGGAGAAAAACGTGGTATTAAATCAGTTACTATTAAAATAATTGGTAGATATGCGTATGGATGGCTACGTACTGAAACTGGAATACATCGTCTGGTTAGACAAAATCCTATTAGTTCTAGTAAACGTAGACATACTTCCTTTAGTTCTTTATTTGTATATCCTGATATTTATCTTAATACTAATATAATATTAAATAAAACTGATTTAAAAATTGATGTATATCGTTCTTCTGGAGCTGGTGGACAACATGTAAATAAAACTGAGTCGGCAGTACGTATTACACATTTACCAACAAAAATTGTTGTACAATGTCAAAATAGTAGATCTCAATATAAAAATAAATTACAAGCATTAAAACAATTAAAGATAAAACTTTATCAGTTAGAAATTAAAAAACAATATATAAAACAACAACATTTAGAAAATAATAAATTAAAAATTAATTGGGGGAATCATATTCGTTCTTATGTTATAGATAATTCCTTAATTAAGGATATGCGTACTGGTTTAGAAATACGTAATGTGCAATATGTATTAAATGGAAATTTAGATAAATTTATTAAAGCTAGTCTTAAAGCAGGTTTATAATATGAAAGAATCAGAGTACTTAATTCGTAAGAATAAATTAAATAATTTAAGAAGAAAATTTAAAATAGTATTTCCAAATAATTTTAAACATAATACATATTCTACTATTTTATATAAGAATTATTTAAATAAAACTCGTAATGAGTTAGAAGAACTTAATATTTATGTAAAAATTACTGGTAGAATAATAAATAAACGTGTTATGGGTAAAGCATCCTTTGTTATAATTAAGGACACTAAAGGAAAAATACAAATTTATGTAGCCTATAGTAATATATCACATGAACAATATAAATTATTTAAAGATTTTGATTTAGGAGATATTATTGGTGTAGAAGGTATTTTATTTAAAACTAATAGTGGAGAATTGTCGATAAAATGTAAAAGTATTATCTTATTAACTAAAGCAATAAGACCATTACCTAGTAAATTTCATGGTTTATCTAGTCGAGATAAATGTTATCGTCAACGATATTTAGATCTTATTATAAATGATAAAGTTTGTAAATTATTTCATGATAGATCATTAATAATAACGAAAATTCGTGATTTTATGATAAAACGTAATTTTATTGAAGTAGAAACACCAATTCTACAAGTTAATTCTGGTGGAGCAATTGCTAGACCATTTATTACATATCATAATAAATTACACACTAAAATGTATTTACGTATTGCTCCAGAGTTGTATTTAAAACAACTAATAATTGGTGGTTTTGAAAAAGTATTTGAAATTGGTAAAAATTTTCGTAATGAAGGATTATCCCCTTATCATAATCCAGAATTTACTATGTTGGAATTATATATGGCTTATGCAAATTATAATGATTTAATATTCTTATTAGAAGAGTTAATACGTACATTAGCTATTACTATTTTTGGTGATCAAAAAATATTTTTAAATCAAAAATATATCAATATTAGCAAACCATTTACTAGAATGTCTATGAAAGATGCAATTTGTTATTACCAAAATATTGATATTAATAGTTTAGAAGATTTAAATTTAATTACTCAATTAGCTAAATCAATTAATATTAAAGTACATAAAAATTGGAGTATAGGACATATTCAATCAGAAATTTTTGATAAAAAAGTTACTCATAATTTAATTGAGCCAATATTTATTACTGATTATCCAATTGAGGTTTCACCTTTAGCAAGAAGAAATGATGATAATTCTAATATAACCGATCGATTTGAGTTATTTATTGGCGGTTATGAAATTAGTAATGGATTTTCTGAATTAAATGATGCTGAAGAACAAAGCATTCGTTTTACTCAACAAAATTTAATTAGTAGTGAAAATTATTATAATAATCAAGATTATATTGTTGCTTTAGAACACGGACTACCCCCGACTGCTGGTTTAGGTATAGGTATTGATAGATTAATTATGTTACTTACTAATAGTAAAAGTATACGTGATGTTATTTTATTTCCAACATTAAGAAAAAAATTATAACATTGTAGTTTTTATATTATCTAAAAAATTACTTGCTATATTAGGTTTATTTTTTTCATTTCCTACCAATTTAGGTATTATCCCTATTAGTGGGGCGGATAATCTATTTTTAATTACATTTACATATTCCATTTTAAATGGAATATCTAACATGCAATTAGCAATCCAACCAACTAAATTTAATTTTTTAGTTTTAATTGCTAAATTAGTTAATAATGCATGATTAATACAACCCAATTTAATCTTAACAACCATAATTATAGATAATTGTTGACTAGCTACCCAATCACTATAATCTAAATTATCGTTAATAGGTGTTAACCAACCACCAGCACCTTCTATTATTATAAAATTAGCTAAATTAATTATTATTTTTAAATTATTAGATATTTCATTTAAATTAATTTCTGTTTTTTCAATATAACTTGCTATATTTGGTGAAGTACAAATATTAAATGAAAATGGGTTAATAATATTATTTTTTAATTTTATATTACTATAATAAGATAAAAGTGATATATCACTATTACATAATTTATTATCCTTAGTAATATCTTTTGTAGCTATTGGTTTATAACCAACAGTATTATAACCATATTTATTAGCCTGATTTAATAAAGCACAGGATACGATAGTTTTACCAACATTAGTATCAGTACCAGTAACAAAAAATATTTTAGTCATAATACAATATACCATAAACTACTTGATAACTTAATGATAATAACTTATTATTTTTATTAGGCCAATATTTTTCTAATAGTTTTAGTTTATTACTACTAGTTAATCCAAACGTATTTCTACTGTATAAATAATTAGCACCAACACCTTTAATTTCTTTTAGTAAGTTTAATAATTTATTATGATAAATTTTATATGTTCTTATAATAATGTTATGACGGTAAATACTAAATATACTAGATATATTTTTTATAGATAAAAATTCATTTACGTGTATATCGTTATCTATTTTACTCCACGCTTGTTTTAATTCAATAAGAGAACCATTAGCTAGGGTAGATAAAGCTAATCTACCACCTGGTTTTAGTACTCTAAAAAATTCAAATAATACTGATTCTAAATTAATACACCATTGTACTGCTAAATTACTATATATAATATCAATTGATGAATTCATTAGTGGTAATTGTTCAATATCTCCTAATAAATACATATGAGCTGATTTATTCTTTTTAGCATACATAATCATTCCTGGTGAAATATCTAAAGCAATCACATTATTATTATATAATTTCCAATATTTACTAAACCATCCAGTACCACATCCTGCATCTAACAAGTATTGTTTATTAACTGTACCTAATAATTTACATAATTTATTACCACATTTACGTTGCAAATATGCATATTGATCATAATGATTAGCTGACTTACTAAAAGTATTAGCAATTTTTGCTTTATGTTTTGTATTCATATTAATCAATATAATGATAATAATTGTAATAAATTATCTATATCACATTTTCTATGCATAGCAGTTAATGTTATACGTATTCTTGATGATAACATTGGTACTGTTGGTGGTCTAATAGCATTTAACCATATACCATGATTACGTGCTTTCTTAACTAAACTAAGAACATGTTCAATATTATTAAATGTAATAGATTGAATTGCTGTATTAGATGGAATTAATGTTAGCCCTAATTTTTTTGCTCCATTTTTAAATCTTTTAATATTATTTCTTAATCTTCTTCTTAAACAATTACTTTCTTGCATAATAGAAATAGCTGTATCAATTGCATTAATTTGAGAAATAGATAATGACGTACTATATATTAATTGACGAGCACACTGAATTAAATAATCAGCTAATATTTTGTATTTACATAGTACTGCTGCACCGTTAACTCCTATTGCTTTACTAAAAGTAATAACTAATATTTCTGGCTTACAATTTTTTAAATAAGCGCTACCTTTTCCATTTTTACCAAGTACTCCAAATCCATGAGCATCATCAACCATAACCCAACTATTAGTAGCTTTAGCATACATCATAATATCATTTAATGGTGACTGATCCCCATCCATACTAAAAACACCTTCTGTTATTATTAATCTATTATTATATTTATTTGTTGTTTTTAATATTTTAACTAGTGATATTATATTATTATGGCTAAATCTTTTAAAAGTTCCAGACGATTGTATTACTGCAGATATTATCGAAGCATGTATTAATCGATCTGTAATAACACAATCATTTTTACCTATAATAGTACTAATAATAGCCTGATTAGCATCAAAACCAGAATTAAATAATATTGCATTTGGATAATCTAATAAATTAGCTAATTTTTTTTCTAAAATTTTATGCTTAATACTATATCCAATAATATGTCCAGAACTACTGGTACTAGTTCCACTAATTTTAGCTTCATTTTGATAAGACGATATCACTTTTGGATGATTTGCTAAACCTAAATAATCATTACTAGAAAAGTTAATATATTTCTTATTTAAGAAAGTAATTAATCTAGCATTACTATTAGTAATAGCTTGTCTATATCTATATGTTAATATTTTTTTTCTTTTAGAGATTACTTCATTAAATTTATTTAACCAATTACTATTGTATTGATGCATCATAGTATTTATTATTATTAAATATCTGTTTTTGTTCATTTACTGTGTTAACTAAACTTTCTTCCGTTATTATATTTAATTTACTAAACAATAATTTATCTTTTTTGCATGATGGATTGGATGTAGTAAGTAGTTTTTCGCCATAAAATATTGAATTTGCTCCAGAAATAAAACATAATGCCTGAGTCTGTTCATTCATATATTCTCGCCCAGCAGCTAAACGTATATAAGATGTTGGCATTATGATTCTTGTAGTAGCTATTATACGAATAAATTCAAATGGATCAATACTATTATTATTAGCTAATGGAGTCCCTTTAATTTTAACTAACATATTAATAGGAATACTTTCTGGTGGTTTTGGTAAATTAGCTAGTTGTACCAATAGACTAATACGGTCATCTATAGTTTCTCCTAATCCTAATATACCTCCAGAGCATATTTTAATATTAGCTTTTCTTATTATATCTAAAGAATCTAACCTGTCTTTATAACTATGTGTAGTGGTAATATTTTTATAAAATTCTGGAGAAGTATCTAAATTATGATTATAAAAATCTAATCCTGCCTTTGCTAATCTTTCAGCTTGTTGTTTATTTAACATACCTAAAGTCATACATGTTTCTAATCCAATATTTTTAACACCTTTTATCATCTGTTCTAGTAATGGAATATCACGATCGTTAGGATTTCTCCAGGCAGCTCCCATACAAAATCTAGTTGCTCCAGATTTTTTAGCTTTCTTTGCTGCATTTATTACTTGTTCTAATTTAACTAACTGTTGATTTTGTAAGCCTGTATTATTTCTAGCACTTTGAGCACAATATTTACAATCTTCTGGGCATAATCCAGTTTTGATTGACATTAGTGTACTAATTTGTATTTTGTTAGCAATAAAATGTTTACGATGAATATTTTGTGCGATAAATAATAAATCAAAAAATGGTTTATTTAAAATTTTTTTAATTTTATCTACAGTCCATAATTGATTAGTTGACATGATGTTTTCCTATGTAGTAATTTAAATAAATTAACTTTTCAAGTTAATTAAAATTATACATCATTTATTTTTAATAAAATAGAAAAAAATGAATATTAGTAATTTAAAATTCGATAAAAAACATATATGGCATCCATATTCATCTATGATTCATCCATTACCAACATATCAAATTAATTATGCCTATAGTTATAAATTAGTATTAAATAATGGAAGAAAATTAATTGATGGTATGTCTTCATGGTGGTCAGCTATTCATGGTTATAATCATCCAGTAATAAATAAGGCTTTAAAAAAACAAATTAATTATATGTCTCATGTAATGTTTGGTGGAATAACTCATATTCCTGCAATTAAATTATGTAAAAATCTTATTAAAATAACTCCAGGTAATCTAGATTGTGTATTTTTAGCTGATTCTGGATCAATTTCTATAGAAGTAGCAATTAAAATGGCATTACAATATTGGTATTCATTAAAAATATCAAAAAATAAATTTATAGCGTTATATCATGGTTATCATGGTGATACATTTGGAGCTATGTCAGTATCTGATCCTCATAATTCTATGCATAGAATTTATAGAAATTATTTATCTAATCAATTATTTATTGATATTTCTAAATGTCGTTTTCATGATAATTGGGTTAATGATACTAATGATTTAGATAATTTAGTAAAATTAAATCATCATAATGTAGCAGCAATTATTTTAGAACCTATTGTACAAGGTGCTGGTGGAATGTATTTTTATCATCCACAGTATTTAGTACACATACGTAAATTATGTAATGAATATAAAATATTACTTATTGCAGATGAGATAGCTACAGGTTTTGGTCGTACTGGTAAATTATTTGCTTGTAACCACGCAAAGATTGTGCCAGATATTCTATGTATAGGTAAAGCTTTAACTGGAGGAACTATGACATTAGCAGCAACTATTACTAATAGAAAAATAGCTAATATTATTAGTAATAATGATATTAAATGTTTAATGCATGGTCCAACTTTTATGGGGAATCCATTAGCTTGTGTAGCCGCTAATGCTAGTTTAAATTTATTAAATCAATATGATTGGAAAAAATGTATATTTATGATTAATAAGCAATTAAAAAAAGATTTATTTCCTTTAAGGAATCATGAAATGGTACAAGATGTAAGAATATTAGGAGCTATTGGGGTAGTTGAAACTAAATATAGAGTAAATGTTGCTAATATACAACGTTGGTTTATTAATTATGGAGTTTGGATAAGACCATTTAATAAATTAATATACATTGTACCTCCATATATTATTAAGCAATCAGCTTTAAAAATATTAACTAAAGCTATAAAAAAATCTTTGAATATTAATAATAATTTTATTATACCATAATAGTTTTATTATTATGTCTTTGTATAGCTAATGATATTAATTGATCTATTAATTTACTATAAGTTAAACCTTTTGTTATAAAAAGTTTAGGAAATATACTACCATTAGTAAATCCTGGGATAGTATTAATTTCATTAACTATTATATTATTATTTTCTTGTAAAAAAAAGTCCACTCTTGCCATAATATTACAACCTAATAGTAGATATACTTTTATTGCTAATCTTTTAATTTTTTTTACTATTGTGTAATTTAATTTAGCTGGTATAATTAGTCTGTTTTTTTTGTTATCTACATATTTATCATGATATGAATAAAAATTATTATTAGTAATAATTTCTCCACATACACTAACTTTAGGAAATTTATTACCTATAATTCCTACTTCTATTTCTCTAGCAACTATTAATTGTTCTACTATAATTTTTTTATCTAAACTAAATGCTAGTTTTAATGCATTAATAAATTCATGTTGATTATTTACTTTACTAACACCAATTGATGAACCATGTCTAGCTGGTTTAACAAACCATGGTAATTTTAATTTTTTAATAATATTATTAAAACTTGGTATACTACTATTTTTATATAATGTAATAAATGGTGCTACATTAATATCTAATTTTTTTAGTAATCGTTTTGTTATATCTTTATCAATACAAATTGATGATCCAATAATATCAGTACTTACATACGGAATATTTAATAAATTTAATAAACCTTGAATTGTACCACTTTCTCCATAAAAACCATGTAACATAGGAAAAATTACATCTATTTTAGGTAAAAATATATTATTTTTAATACTAACTAAATTATATTTGTTACCTAATATAATAGCTATTTGTTGTTCTAATAATAATTTATTTTTATTTAATAAATAATCAGTATTACATAAGTACCATTTTCCTAATTTACTTATTTTAATTAATAAAATATTATATTTATCTTTATCTATTAATTTTACTATATGCATAGCAGAAGATAATGATATTTCATATTCAGTAGACTGACCGCCAAATAATATAGCAACAGTTTTTTTTAACATTATATTTAACTATAATCTTTATTTATTATAAATACATATCTAATCAAAATGGGTCGTACAGGATTTGAACCTGTGACCAATTGATTAAAAGTCAACTGCTCTACCAACTGAGCTAACGACCCAAAATATATTAATTATTTTATCAAAAACTTTTATAATTGATAATTAAATTTATATAATACTATTTACATAATATATTTATTTTATTATTTTTTATTAAAAATAAAACAATTTATTTAATAGTTAAATAATAATTTTATTGGATTTTCTATAATATCTTTTATTTTTAATAAAAATTTAATAGCTTCTCTACCATCTATAATTCTATGATCATATGATAAAGCAACATACATCATAGGTAAAACAATAATTTTTTTATTTAATACTACTGTTCTATCTTTAATAGCATGTAATCCCAAGATAGCACTTTGAGGTATATTAATAATTGGAGTTGATATTAATGATCCAAATACGCC
Source organism: Candidatus Lightella neohaematopini (assembly GCA_025728545.1). GTDB lineage: Bacteria > Pseudomonadota > Gammaproteobacteria > Enterobacterales > Enterobacteriaceae > Lightella > Lightella neohaematopini_B. The sequence goes on along the minus strand of JAOBJL010000001.1, from coordinate 76,287 downwards.
ACCATTAGTAATAGTAAAATTACCATTAATTAAATCATTTGTAGTTAATTTATTTATTTTGCTTTTAAAAGATAATTTTTTTATTATTTTTTCAATTTTATAAATACTTAATTTATCAACATTTTTAATAATAGGAGTAATTAATCCATTCTCTGTTGACATAGCTATATTAATATCAAAATAATTATAGTATGCAATGTTATCATTATTAATAAAAGTATTAATTTCTGGAACTGTTTTTAATGCTTCAACTGCTGCTTTTAAATAAAAAGACATAAATCCTAATTTTATTCCATATGTATATTTAAAATCTTTACCATATTTTTTTTTTATATTAATTAATGGTTTCATATTAATTTCATTAAAAGTAGTTACCATAGCAGTATTATTCTTTGATTTCATCAATTTTTTTGCTATTTTTTTACGTAAGTTAGACATAGGTACATATTTTATAGTGCGTTTATTTGTTAAATTTTTAGTTTTCTTATTATTTTTGATATTATCAATAATATTACCAATATTTAAATTATACTTATTTATTATACGTCTAACTGATGGACTTAAATAATTACTTAATTTATTTATAACTACATTATTTATATTTATTTCGTTAAGTAATTTATTATTAGTTAATGTTTCTTTTTTATTATTGTTAGTAAATGATTCAATAGTTCCTATAATTTGTTTAGAAACAACAATAGATCCTATTTTTGATTTAATACTAGTTAATTTACCATTAATTTTTGCTGGTATTTCTAATATTACTTTATCTGTTTCTATTTCAGCGATAATATCATTGTAATTTACATAATCCCCAATATTTTTATGCCAAACTACTATAGTAGCACTATTAATTGATTCTGGTAATTCAGGTACAATTATATTAATAATACTCATATTAAAATCCTATACTGTTATTAATTTATTGCCTCATTAAGTAAATTATCTTGTATTATCTTATGTTCTTTAATACTACCTTCTGCAGTAGTTGCTGAATAAGAACGACCTACATATTTTATATTATTGTAACCTAATATTTTAACTAAAAAATTTTTACAATATAACCAAGCACCTTGATTTTTTGGTTCTTCTTGACACCAAATAAAACTATTAACATACTTATATTTTTTTATAATATTACTAAGTATTTTTGTAGGAAATGGATACAATTGTTCTATACGTATAATTGCAATATAATTATTATTTTTTTTTCTTCTTAAATTTAATAATTCATAGTATATTTTTCCAACACATATAATAATTTTTTTTATTTTATTTCTATTAATATTATCTATTTCATCTATAACTTTTTTAAATGTATTAAGTGATAATTCTATTAATGGTGAATATGATAATTTATTTCTTAATAATGATTTTGGATAAATTAGTATTAATGGTTTATAAATATTATTAATTGCTTGTGTACATAATAAATGATACATTTGAGAAGTAGTAGTTGGTATACATACTTGCATATTACTTGAAGCACAAAGTTGTAAGTATCTTTCTATACGAGCAGAAGAATGTTCTGGTCCATTACCTTCATAGCCATGTGGTAAAAATATTACTAATCCACACATTATACCCCATTTTTGTTCACCAGAACTAATAAATTGATCAATAACTACTTGAGCTCCATTTGCAAAATCACCAAATTGTGCTTCCCAAACAACTAATGTATATGGTTTATTAAAAATAGAATAACCATATTCAAAAGCTAATACTGCTTCTTCTGATAATATAGAATTCCATACCTGAAATTTATCATTGTTTATACTAGATAATGGAGTATATATTTTTCCATTATTTTGATCATATACTGAAATATGTCTTTGAGAAAATGTTCCTCTTATTATATCTTCTCCAGATAATCTAACAAAAATACCAAGATCTATTATAGTGGCATAAGCTAATATTTCAGCATTACCCCAATCAAATAATTTTTTTTCACTTATTTGATGATTACGATTCTCATATATTTTTTTTACTAATGGTTGTAAAATAATATCATTTGGTATTTTATTAATTATTTTATTTAACTGAATTAAATAATTAATATCCTTTTTAATATTATAAATACTATTTTGTTTACTTTTACTAAAAAATTCATTATTTATAGTATAATTTTTATAAAATCTATTGTTTTCTAATATTTTTAAATAATTTAATTTTAATATTTTACTGTATTGAGAATTTAAAATATTACTTTTTTTTAATTTATTAAAATATAATTTAATTACAGATGGATGATTTTTGATGATTTTATATATAGTAGGTTGAGTAATACTAGGTTCATCAATTTCACTATGTCCATTTCTACGATAACAGACTAAATTTATTATTACATCTTGTTTAAACGTAAAACAAAACGTTAATGCAAATTTAACTACAAATATTGAAGCTTCTGGATCATCTGCGTTAACATGAATAATTGGTGATTGTATTATTTTTAAAATACTAGAACAATTATTATCAGAAATATTAAATTTATTAGAAGTTGTAAAACCTATTTGATTATTTATAATAATATGTAGTGTACCATTATTATTATAACCATTAACTTTTGACATATTAATAGTTTCTTGGACAATTCCTTGTCCACTAATAGCCAAATCACCATGTATTATTATTGGAATTATATTATAATTATTAATTTTATCAGTTCTTGATTTAACTAATCCCATTACTACCGGATAAATAATTTCTAAATGTGATGGATTAAACAATAAGCTTAGTTTTATTATTTTACTATTAAATTTTAACTTTGAAAAAAAACCTTGATGATATTTTACATCATTAATACTAATTAAATCATTAAATTCATTTATTATACTGTTAATACTTTTACCAAATATATTAACTAATACATTTAATCTACCTCTATGACTCATACCTAATATTATTTCATTAAAGTTATTACTAATAGCATAATATATAACTTCTTTTAACATTGGTATTAATACATCACTACCTTCTAAAGAAAATCTTTTTACTTTAGGAAACATATAATTTAAATAATGTTCAAATTTTTCTGCAATAATTAAATCTTCTAGTAATCTTATTTTTTTTTTGTTATCTAATATTAAATTATTATTTTTTTCTAAATATTTTTGAATCCATAGTTTTTGTGCTTTATTATTTATATACATATATTCAATTCCAATTGAATTACAATATATTTTTTTCATTAATTTATACAACTCAATAATTTTTATTTTTTTATTTTGAATAAATATTATTGATTGCAGTTCTGTATTAGTAAATTTATAATAATTAATATTTAGTTCCGGTATCAATGGTTTATTATATAAATTTAATGGATCAAGATTAGCTAATCTATATCCATAATTACGAAAATTATTGATTAAATTTATTATTTTTATATAAGTTAAATGCTTACAACTTTTCATAATTTAATTATTGGATTTATTGTTATACTTTTTATTTATGAAATATCTAATATAAGTATATATTTTATTAAAAATTATTAATAAATAAATAGATTAAAATTTAATGCTAATCTATTACTAGATAATTTTTTTTATTTAATAGATAAAGTAGTAAATTAAGATTAATTATAATAACTATATTCTATTTATCATTTTTAATAGATAAATTAACAAATGTAACATCAAAGTTTTTTTTTCTTAACCAATTACTAAGAGCATAAATACCACCAACTTCGGTATTATCATGATTAGCTGCATAAAAATTTATTTTATATTCTTGAGAATAATATATAGTATTTTCAGAAAAGCTACCAGTTATAAAACATTTTATTCCTGATCTGGCAACTAATTCAATATAGTTATGTCCGCTCCCAGTACACCATGCTAATTTACTAATTAAATTATTATCATAATTATAATGTGTAATATTACAATGTAATTTATTAGTTAATATTAAATATAACTCATTACTTGTAATTGTTTTATTTAGATTTCCATACATGATTAAATTATTTAAATTACCAATAATATTAATATTTAATAATTTAGCAAACTGAACATTATTTCCTAATTCTGAATGAATATCTAAAGGTATATGCCATGCATATAAATTAATATTATTAGTTAATAATGACTTTAATCTACTATACGTTATACCAATAATTTTTAAATCATTTTTAGGTTTAAATAAGCCATGATGAACAATTATAGCATCTGCATTTAATTTAATAGCATAATTTATTAAATGTTGACAAATAGTTACACCAGTAACTATCTTATTTATTTCTTTTTTTCCTTCTACTTGCAATCCATTAACTGAGTAAGGATCATATATACTAAAACTTTTTAATTTATTGTTAATAAACTCTTCAAATTCTACATTATTCATCATATTTTATTAATATATATAACAATAATATAATTTTCAATTTAATTTTATTTTATTTATATAAATGAAATTATATAATTGACAATTTAAAAATAAATTAATATAATAACCAATATTTTAATTTAGTATGTTTTTTGGGAAAAGATATGGTTGATATAGGTATTTTTTTTGGTAGTGATACAGGTAATACCGAAAATATAGCTAATATTATTCATAATAAGTTAGGTAAAAATAATAGTGATTTGTTTGATATAGTTAACAGTAAAAAAAATGACTTAGAAAAATATAATAACTTGATATTTGGTGTACCAACTTGGTATTATGGTGAGGTTCAATGTGATTGGGATGATTTTATACCAATATTAAGAAAAATTGATTTTTCCGGTAAGAATATTGCAATATTTGGTTGTGGAGATCAGGAAGATTACCCACAGTACTTTTGTGACGCCATAGGTATAATAGGTAATATTGTTAAAAAAAATAATGCAAACTTATGTGGTTATTGGCCTACTACAGGTTATAATTTTGAATCATCTAAAGGGTTATTAAATAATAGTTATTTCTTAGGATTAGCTTTAGATGAAGATAGGCAATCAGAATTATCTATTAATAGAATTAATGTATGGATAAAACAAGTATTAAAAGAAATGAATATTGATTCTAATTTTCAATACTAGCTAAGTTTAATTTACTAATTATGTTTAATGCTAGTTATTCTATTAAATACCATTATTTTATCATTTATATATTTTTTATCTAAACAGAAATATCCTTCTCTTTCAAATTGAAAAGCGTCAATATTTAGATTAACTTTAATATTTTTTTCTATAAATCCATGTTTGACAATTAATGAATTCTTATTTATGTAAGAAGTAAAATTAACTTTATCTTCTATATTAGATACTTTAAATAGATTTTCATATAATCTAAATTCTGCAGGTAAGCTATATTTTTTTGATACCCAATGTATAATACTTATTTTACTTTTATAAGCTTTATCTGTTCTATATCTTTCATGATTACATAAAATAGCTACTATCTTATTATTTTTTTTTAAAACCTTGTATGCTTTTATTACGTAAGAATATCTTAATTTTACCTTTTTAAATAAAGTTAATTTTTTAAAATTTTTAGTATAAAATTCATTAAAATCTGTTCTGTCTATATATATTTCTCTAGTTAATATTATATTTTTTTTTCCCATATTAGGATTATTAGGATGATTGGGTACACTAATATTCATACAGTAATTTTTTGGTAAACTATTTATAATTAATAGTATTGGATTTATTATAGCCATAATTCTTGGAACCATGGTGTTTAATTCTTTATTAATACAATGTTCTAGTAACTTTATATTAATTAAACTATTTTTTTTAGTAACACCAATACGTTTACAGAATTCTATTAAAGATTTTGCGGTGTAACCACGACGTCTTAATCCAGCTATAGTAGGCATTCTTGGATCATCCCATCCATTAACAATTTTTTTATCTACCAATACTTTTAATTTTCTTTTTGACAAAACATGATATGCTAAATTTAGTGGGGCAAATTCATATTGTTTAGGGTAATGATTAATAGATATATTTTTCAATATCCAATTATATAGTTTTCTATTTTCTATAAATTCTGAAGTACATAAAGAATGAGTTATTCCTTCAATTGCATCAGATATACAATGAGCGAAATCATACGTTGGATATATACACCAATCATTATTAGTTTGATGATGATTAACATATTTTATTCTATATAATACTGGATCACGCATAATTAAACATGGTGATTTCATATCTATCTTTGCTCTTAAACAGGCTGTTCCTTGATTAAACTTACCAAAACGCATTTTTTTAAATAAAATTAAATTATTTTTTTTACTTTGATTTCTATAAGGACTATCTATACCTGGTTTTGTTAATGTGCCTCTATAAATTTTTATTTCTTCCTTACTTAACAGATCAACGTAGGCTAAATTTTTATTTATTAATTCTATAGCATAATTATACATCTGAAAAAAATAATTTGATGCGTAAAAAATTTTTTTATAATATAAACATCCTAACCATTTAATATCATCTATTATAGAATTAATAAATTTTAATTTTTCATTATCCGGATTAGTATCATCAAATCTTAAATTAAATTTACCATTATAATTTATAGCAATACTAAAATTTAAATATATTGATTTTATATGACCAATATGTAAATAACCATTTGGTTCTGGAGAAAATCTAGTATGTATTATTCTATACTTATTTTTTAATATATCGTTATTTATTATGTTATAAATAAAATTATTCTTACTAAAATCTTTCATATTTTATACTATCCCTTATATATTAATTAAATATCATAAGTTATTTATATACATAATTATTTAATTATATTGTATTATACTAAATTTATAATTATAATTACATAATATGTATTTTATTAAAAATTTAATCAAACGTAAAAATTATAATTTAAACATAATAATATAGTTTGATTTATTACAACGCTAGGCGGAAGTGGCGAAATTGGTAGACGCACCAGATTTAGATTCTGGTACTATTTTGGTGTACGAGTTCAAATCTCGTCTTCCGCATATTGTAAATATATTGATTTATTTGTTGGGGTATAGCCAAGAGGAAAGGCAGTGGGTTTTGATCCCATCATCCCAGGTTCGAATCCTGGTACCCCAGAGCTTTACAATTAGCTACGTAGCTTATTTGGTTAGAGCACAGCATTCATAACGCTGATGGTACAGGTTCGAATCCTGTCGTAGCTATATTATAATATTATTTAGATTAATTAAGTAAGTTTAAAGTATGTCTTATTGTTATTTTTTTTTATAAACTAACTATTATTAATAATAGTTAATCTTAAATTATATAACTTTATTAGTATAAAAGAATTTTTTTAAAATATTATAATAAATTAGTACTATAGCTATATTATTAGATTTTTATATGAATAATAAATTTCTTAATAATTAATAATAGTAAATTATAATAATTATTATTATAAGTATTTAATAAATTAGATAATATTTTTATATAGTAAAAAACTAATATTAATTACCTATTTAGGTAGGTACATGTATGACATAACATATACCTATAATATAAAATTAGATTTTATAATTTTTTTATTACTTTTTCAAAGTATGGGTAATTTACTAAGTATTTTAAAATTATGTAATCTTTATAGAAAATATTTTTTATTTCATTAGTTAAATTATTTATTAATAATTTAAATAAATAATTAATAAACGACGAATAATTATATTAAATTTGAAGAATTTTATATACAAGTAAAATACCTCTACTACTAAAATAAAATTCTTACTATTAGGTATTATTAATATCATTAATAAAGATTATAACTAGTAGACGTGATTATTTGTAAACTTAAATATTTATATTATTGTTAAGTGTATTATTTATTAATAATGATGATTCATTAGTACTAATTATCAGACTAGAATAAATAGTATTATTACTATTTAATAGTATTTTATATTTATTACATTTGTAATTAAAATTAACATTAGTTAATCTACATTAATTAAAAAATTTATTATTATGATTCAAAATTAAATTAATAATTATTTTAGTTTTAAAATATTAAAATTAAACAATAATTTTAAGTTATTATTTTTTCATACTTCTAATTTTTATGTAATTTTATAATATTATCATTAATATTTTAACAAACATTAGTTTTTTAGAAACGGCACATAAGAATAGTTAATAACTATTATTTTATTATCTATATTATAATAATTAAAATCATTATCCATTAATTTTATTCCAGACTTATTTAATTTTATTAATAAAATTAACGATATATTTATAATCTATAATCAATTATAATTGTGTTACATATATTCTATTTTACATTTTTATAATAAAATTGTTATAATTAATTAATTTAATAATCTTTTATCTATATTAAAATATTTATAGAATATTATAGTACATATTTATAATTAAAATAGAAAATGTATAAAATAACATCTAATATTATAATTTTAGGTAAAAAACCAATTAATTTACCATCAAATAAAAAATTCAGGTATTGGATTAATGGTATACTACCAATAATAATATATAATATGCATATTAATATAGTTATTGTTAGTAGATCAATAATATATTTTTTAAATAAAAATTATAGAAATTTAAATTCTATAACTAATGTATTAGTATTTCCTTTTTTCATAAAACAGGTTATGTTACCTGTAATAGGTGATATTGTCATATGTTGGCAAGTAGTTGAATATGAATCAATTAAATTAAATAAAAAATTAGAAGTATATTATTCTTACATATTAATTCATGGATTATTACATTTATTAAATTATAAACATGATTCTAAAAAAAATAGAACTATTATGATGAACTTAGAAAAAAGTATTTTAAATAATTTTAAATATTAGTTTATTTTATTATTTATAGTAAGTGGTGTTATTTTTTTATGAAAATTTAGATTTATATTAATAAATATTTTGTTAATTTAGTATTATGTTAATTATTTATATTAATTCGTATTAATTTAAAAAATTATGTTTAATGAATATAATTATAAAGAGATAGAACATATTGTACAACAATATTGGCAAACTAATAATACATTTAAAGTGAGTGAAGATTCTAGTAAAGAAAAATATTATTGTTTGTCTATGTTACCATATCCTTCTGGTAATTTACATATAGGTCATATACGTAATTATACAATTGGAGATATTATATCACGTTATCATCGTATGTTAGGAAAAAATGTTTTGTATCCTATTGGATGGGATGCTTTTGGATTACCTGCAGAAGAAGCAGCTATAAAAAATAAAATTAAACCAGAAGAGTGGACATACAAAAATATTTTTTATATGAGAAAACAATTAAAAATGTTAGGATTTAGTTATGATTGGAGTAGAGAAATAATTACTTGTAATCCAAAATATTATCATTGGGAACAATTATTCTTTACATATTTATATAAAAATGGAATAGCATATAAAAAAAAATCAGTAGTGAATTGGTGTCCTAATGATAAAACTGTTTTAGCTAATGAACAAGTTATTAATAATCGTTGTTGGCGTTGTAATACTATAACTACTTATAAAAGTATACCACAATGGTTTTTAAAAATTACTAATTACGCTGATGAATTACTTAACGATTTAGATAAATTATACGATTGGCCAATAGAAGTAAAAAATATGCAACGTAATTGGATAGGAAAAATAAATGGCGTTGAAATAAAATTTAAAATTTTTAATAGCAAAAAATATATAAAAGTCTACACTAATAGTGTAGATAATATTATGAAAACAACTTGTATATTAGTTAATATAAAATATTTCTTAGATAATAAATTTTTATTGTCTAAATTTATTAAAGATTTTATTAACAAACAAAAATTACACTCCAATACTTATAATAATAATCAAGTAGGTATTCCTACCGGGATGTATGCTATAAATCCAATAAATAAACAACATATACCAATATGGTTAGTAAATAATATATTAACTAATAATACTAATAGTAGTATGTTAATTCCAAGTGATAATAAATATGATTTAATTTTTGCAAATAAATATAATTTGTATACAGTTTCGTCTAAAAAAATTAATAAATTAAATAATGAATCTAAAACTTTAACAAACTTAAAAAAATTAAATATTTCAAAATCTATTATAAATAAATCAGTTATTGGTGATTTATTAAAAAATGGTTATATTAAAAGAAAAGTACTATATCGTATACATGATTGGTGTATTTCTAGGCAACGTTATTGGGGTGTGCCAATACCTATGTTAACTTTAAACAAAAATATTATACCTGTACCATCTAATCAATTACCAATTATATTACCTAAAGACAACAAATATGATAATCCATTACTTAATCCAAAGTGGTATAAAATTAATTATGGTAATAGATTAGCTTTAAGAGAAACAGATACATTTGATACGTTCATGGAATCATCTTGGTATTATGTTCGTTATACATGTCCGAATTATAACTTAGGTATGGTAAATAGTTTTGCTGCTAATTATTGGTTACCAATTGATCAATATATAGGTGGAATAGAACACGCTATTATGCATTTAATATATTTTCGTTTTTATCATAAATTAATGCGTGATGCAAAATTAGTTAATTGTGATGAACCTGTAAAAAAATTATTATGTCAAGGTATGGTATTATCTAATGCTTTTTACTATATTTCTTGCGAAAATAAAAAAATTTGGATTTCTCCTGATAAGGTAAAAATAAGTTATGATGATAATGGTAATATAATATCAGCTAAAGATATAAATGGTAATAAATTAAAATACGCAGGTATAGTCAAAATGTCAAAGTCAAAAAATAATGGTGTAGACCCAATAACTATAATTAATAAGTATGGTGCTGATACTGTAAGACTTTTTTTAATATTTTCTGCTCCTGTTAATATGCCTTTAATTTGGTGTGAATCTGGTATTGTAGGTATTAATCGCTTTCTAAAAAAAGTATGGAATTTAACATACTTATATATTAAATTAAAAAAATTAAATAATAATTATTCTAATATTTTAAAAACTAATCATAAATTGATAAGATATACAATACATTCAACTATACAAAAAGTTACTTATGATATAGAAAAAAAACAAACATTTAATACTGCTGTTAGTGAATTAATGAAACTAACTAATGTTTTAATAAAATATAGTAATAGTAAGATTTTAGATAATATTAATATTTTAAAAGAAGGATTATATATATTAATAAAAATACTATATCCGTTTGCTCCACATATTTGTTTTGTATTATGGAAAATTTTAGGAAATAAAAATAATATTGATTATTCTAATTGGCCTACCGTAGATAAAACAGCATTATTAATAAATAATGTTAATATTATTATTCAAATAAATGGTAAATTTAAAGGTGAAATTAATGTTCCAATTAATTCAAATCAGAAGGTAGTTTATGATTTATTATGCGAAAAATATTTTTCTAAAATAAATATAAGTACTTTTAAGATTAAAAATGTTATTTTTTTATGTAATAAATTAATAAATATAATTATTTAGAATGAAAAAATATTTATTATTAGTTTTTTCTTCAATATTAATTTTTAGTTGTTCTTCAAATATTAATATTACAATTAATAAAATTAAACATATTAATATTAGTAGTGATAATCATAATGATTTACTTATGGAGATTATCCTTAAAGGATTTAACTTACATAACATATTAATTACTACTAATTGTAGTAATAACATACCAAAATTAATTATTAGTAATTTAACTCAAGACTTAATTGTGCAACCTATAGATAAAAATCATATTAATTTATCATTATGTATTAATATTAAATTAATATTATATAAAAAAACTATCTGTAAAACTATTGAAGTTAATCATATATTAATTAGTAATTATAACTATGTTGATTTAGAAATAATAAAAAATAATTTATTATTAAAATGTAGATTTTATCAGGAATTTGTTGAACAATTATTATTATACATCATAAATTATATTTAATTTAATACTGTAAATTAATGAAACTTATATATCCGGAACAATTAGTTAATCATACAAAATGTAGTACATATTTTCTTTATATTTTAATTGGAAATGATTATTTCTTAATACAAGAAAGTAAAGATTATATTAAACATCATTTTTATAAAAATGGTTTTATTATACATAATAATTTAAGAATAGTATGTAATACTGATTTTTATAATATAATTAATTTATTAAAAAAAAAGATTTATTTAGTTGTAAGCATTGTTTTATAATTACAATAGACACTACTTATAAAAATAATAGTATAGAAAAAGAACTTATATTATTATGTTCTAAACTAATGAATAATAAATTATGTGTCATATTGTATTATGAAAATAACTATAATAGTTTAACTAACTATTATAAATATAATTTAATTAAAGTACTAATAGTAAATTGTAATATTATACCAAAAAATAGATTATCTAATTGGCTAAAATTTTATTCTAGTGCTAATAGTGTTATATTAAATAGTTACTGTATTGAATATTTAGAAAAATTGTATAATTCTAATTTAGAATTTATAATTAATTTAATAAAAATATTAAATATGGCCTATCCAAAAAATTATATTGTTAATATTAACGATATTAACACTTACTTATATAAAAATAATAAAACTAATAAATTAAATGAAATAGTTAATGTTCTGTTTACAGAAAAACATATAAATATAATTAGTACAATAAAATTACTATTTAATCAAAAAAAAGAAGTTAGCATACTAATTCGTATAATACAAGATAAATTAATATCAATTATTAATAATCAATTATATAAAGCAAAAAATATTACTAATATTAAATATAATTTATATTTTAATAATAAAAAAATTAAAAATATTATTAATATACTATATAATATGGAATTAGATGCAAAATATTATAAAAATAAATTATTTTTTATTAATATTATTAAACTAGTAATATTAGTACATAAAACAATATTATTGGATAAATAATATTCTTATTAACTTTTTTTACTTTTTTAATTGAATATTTAATGTCATTAAATAATATAATTATAAGACAATTAGGGTTACAGTCATACAAAAGAATTTTATTGTCAATGCAAACATTAACAAAAAATCGTAATCATAGTACTTTAGATGAAGTTTGGTTACTACAACATTATCCAGTATTTACATGTGGATATAGTTATGATAATTATAAATCAAGTATATGTGGCATCCCGGTTATTAAAACTGATCGTGGTGGTAAAATTACGTTTCATGGACCTGGACAACAAATAATGTATGTATTGATAGATTTACACCGTAGAAAAATTAGTGTTAGTTATTTACTATATGTGTTAAATAACACAGTAATTAATATTTTAAAAAAAATAGGTATAAATTCTTATTATTCTAAAAATATGCCAGGTATATATGTATTAAAAAAAAAATTTGTTCCATTGGATTAAAAATAAGCAAAGGATGTTCATCACATGGTATAGCTATAAATGTATTAATGGATTTAACTCCATTTAATTATATAAACCCATGTGGATATAGTAAAATACGTATGACACAAGTTAATGATATTGTATCTAATATAGACTTATTTATTATATCTAAATTACTAATAAAAGAATTTTTAGATATACTTAATATTAGTAACATTAGGTACTGTAATTATTTATAATATTGTGATAAATAAAAATTATCTTTTAGATAAACCAGATTGGTTAAAAATTAGAGTTCCTAAAAAGTATGATAATATAAGAAATACTAGAAATATTATTAATTATTATCGTATTAATACAATATGCCAAGCTGCTAATTGTCCTAATATCATTAATTGTTTTAGTTATGGTATTGCTACATTTTTGATTTTAGGTAATTTGTGTACTCGTCGTTGTAAGTTTTGTAATGTTAGACATGGTTTACCTAATAAACCAGATAATGATGAACCTGAAAGATTAGCTAAAGCTATATATCAAATGAAATTAAAGCACGTAGTGCTTACTTCAGTTAATAGAGATGATTTATATGATGGTGGTGCAGATCATTTTGTAAAATGTATTAATGCTATAAAAAAATATAATAATAATACTAATATAGAAATATTAGTACCGGATTTTCGTAATTGTATAAAACAAGCATTAAATTTATTTAAAAATTCTTTACCAAATATATTTAGTCATAATATTGAAAGTGTTCCAAGACTATATTCTTTTATTAAACCAGGATTTAAATATATAAATGCTTTAAAACTATTAAGATTATTTAGAATTAAATATCCTAATATACCAACTAAATCTAGTATTATTGTTGGATTAGGAGAAACTTTACAAGAAATAATAAATACTATGTATGACTTATATAACAATGGAGTAAGTATACTTAATATAGGACAATATTTACAACCAACAAATAAACATCTACCAGTAAATCGTTTTTTTAGTAAAAAGGAATTCTTATTTCTTAAAAAAGAAGCATTAAATATTGGATTTAGCTATGTTGCTAGTGGACCATTAATTAGATCATCTTACAGAGCTGATTTACAATCATGTGGTATATCAATAGATTAAAATAACACTAATTATTGACCATATAAGAGTAAATAATTATAATTATGCCAATAATTATCATTGGTATAGATAGTAATTGACCAATACTTACTGTATAAGTTAGTATGTTAATATTAATAGATTGACGAAAATTTTCTACTAAAATACGAAATATACCATAACAAATCAAAAATAAACCAGAAATACTACCAACTGGTAATTTAAAATATGCTTTACATATTTTAATTATGAAAAACAATAAAATTCCCTCAGTAATTAATTCATACAATTGAGAAGGATGTCTAGGTAAAGCATGATAAAAATTAAAAATCTTTTCTAATTTGTAATTATTTATTAATTCAGTTAAATCATCATAATAAGCATTAGGAAATATTACAGCTATAGGAGCATAATTATCAATTACTTTACCCCATAATTCACCATTAATAAAATTTCCTAATCTACCTACTCCTAATCCAAATGGTATAGTTGGAGTAATAGTATCAGTTATATAAAAAAATTTCATGTTATTTCTATACGAAAAAATTTTTATCACTAAAATTACACCAATTAAACCTCCATGAAATGACATTCCACCATTCCAAACTTTAAACAAAGTTATTGGATCATTTATTAATAATGATAAATTATAAAATATCATATAACCAATACGACCACCAATTAATAAACCTAAAAAACTATAATATAGTAAATTATCTAATTTATATTTATTAATTAATAAATCATTTTTATTAATTAACTTATATCTAGTATAGAAAAATGCTAATATATACATTAATCCATACCATCTAACAGATATAAAATTAATATTAAATATAACTGGGTTAATTGTATTGAAAAACAAAATATTATATTTCATAATTATTTAATATTTATAACTAATAAAAAGTATTAATAACAAATTAATAGTATAATTTAAAATAAAAAATAATAATCTTTTATGATTTAATTATCTTATATTTTTTATATTTGTCACAAAAATTACTATTTTTTGTTTTTTTTGTAAAATTTGATATTTTATTATCACGAACAAAATTATTTTTTTTTCTTAATCTTTTAAGTTTATATGAATAAATTAATTTACTTATATAAGTAAGTATATTTCTAATAGAGTTAAAAAAAAGTACTAATAATTTTATCTTTTTATATAAACACTTTATTTTTAATAAAAATGTTTTAGTTTTTAAAGAATTCGACGTATTAATTATATTATGATTTTTAAATTTTGATAAATTACTAATTTTAGTATATTTAATACTAGTAGCTATTTTATTATTAATAAATTTTGATTCAGTTTTATTATACAAATAATGAAAATTTTTTATTGTGTATAATTTAGAAGAAAAGTAATTTATATTAGGTAATTTTTCTCCTTTACGTAATCTTAATACTATAAAATGAGGAGTTTGCATTCTATCATCTGGAACTATTATAGTTCTTATTCCACCTTGTCTTTTTTCAATAGCATTAACTTCTGCACGTTTTTCATTTAATAAATAAGAAGCAATTGGTACAGGAGCAATTGCTCTTACTTCATAAGTATTTTCTTTTAAAGCTTCTTCTTCAATAAGTCTTAATATTGATAATGATAAAGATTCGTTATCTCTGATATGTCCTGTGCCATTACATCTAGGACAAATATAATGACTTGATTCTCTTAATGATGGACTAAGACGTTGTCTAGATAATTCTAATAATCCAAATTTAGAAATATGTCCTATTTGAATACGTGCTCGATCAATACGAACAGCTTCTTTTAACGAATTTTCTACTTCCCTTTTATGAGAAATTGCAGACATATCAATAAAATCAATAACAATTAAGCCACCTAAATCTCTTAATCTTAGTTGACGAGCTATTTCAATCGTTGCTTCTATATTAGTATTAAAAGCAGTTTCTTCTATATCTAAACCTTTAGTTGATTTTGCTGAATTAATATCAATTGCTGTTAGTGCTTCTGCCATATCAATTATAATTGATCCTCCAGATGGTAAAAATACTTTACGCTGAAAAGCAGACTCAATTTGTGATTCAATATGATAATGACTAAATAATGGAATATCACCATTATACAATTTTATTTTATTTATAAAATCTGGTCTTCCTAAAGTATTAATATGTTCTTTTGCTGCATTTAATGTATCTTGATCATCAATTAATATTTCTCCTATATCTGGTCTTAGATAATCTCTAAAAGTACGTACTATTACATTACTATCTTGATGAATTAAAAAAGGTGCTTGTTTTTTGCTAGCAATTTGTTTTATCGTTTGCCAATGTTTTAATCTTAGTGATAAATCCCATTGTAATGCTTCTATTGGTTTACCAATACCAGCTGTTCTAACAATAATACTCATACCTAATGGTATTTCTAATATTGATAATATTTTTTTTAATGCGATTCTATCATAACCTTCTATTCTTCTAGAAATACCAATTGGACGAGGATTATTTGGCATTAATACTAAATAGTTACCAGCTAGATTAATAAAAGTAGTCAGTACAGCACCTTTATTACCTCTTTCTTCTTTGTGAATTTGTATAATAATTTCTTGCCCTTCAAATAAGATATCTTTTATATTTTTTTTACCGGAAAAATAATTTTTATTATTTGTAAAATATTCTTTAGAAATTTCTTTAAATGGAAGAAATCCATTCTTGTCTGTTCCATAATCAACAAATACAGCTTCTAAACTAGGTTCTATTCGTGATATTTTACCTTTATAGATATTAGATTTTTTTTGTTCATAACCAAAGTTTTCAATATTTAAATCATATAATTTTTGGCCATCTACTAATGCTATACGTAATTCTTCTTTTTGTGTTGCATTAATTAACATTCTTTTCATTTAGTATTACTCATATTTAATAATTATATGAATGATATATATTAACTATATTAACGGTAAGAAATTAATATATTATTATACCTATATGTTAGATTTATTAATTTTAAAATATTAAATTATTAATATCATTATAATTAATATTACAAAAGATTTTACATATAATATACTATTACAGTAATATAAAAATATTAATTATTACTAAGTAATTTAATTAAAATAGGATATTAATTTAATAAATTATATTATATAATAATTTAACTATTTACTATAATTAGTATTTACTATTAATATAGTATTTAATTTAATAAAGTATTATTAAATATATTTTAGTGCAATTATTTATTTATTTAATATTAATAATATATGATATTATCTATTTTATAATTAAATTATCTATTAATTTAATAATTAGTAGTTTAATTTGATTAAAGTTTATTTTTAAATATATAGGAATATTATTTATGGCTGTTCAACAAAGTAGATCAACAAGATCAAAAAGGGGTATGAGAAGATCTCATCATGCACTACCTAGTATTAGTTTATCTTTAAATAAATACTCAAATGAAATACATTTAAGACATCATATAACACTCAATAAAATTTATAAAAAATATAGATTATTTAATAATAAGTAAAATTAATAATAATTAATTTAATTAATTGTTTTTTATTTATTTAGTTTAATTTATTAATTAGAATATAAATATTTAAGTTAATGTTTACTAAAATTATTGGTACTGGTAGTTATTTACCAAAAAATATTAGATCTAATAAAGATCTAGAAAAAATAATTAATACTTCAGATGAATGGATTATCACTAGAACTGGTATTAAAACAAGACATATAGCAGATGTAAGTGACACTGTATCTAGTATGGGTAGTTGTGCGGCAAAAAAAGCATTAATTATGGCTGGTATAAAATTTAATAAAATTGATATGATTATTACAGCTACTACATCATCTAGTCATGCTTTTCCTAGTTCTGCTTGTCAAATTCAATTTAATTTAAATATCAATAATAGTATATCATTTGATATAGCTGCTGCCTGTACTGGATTTATATATGGATTAAGTATTGCTGATAACTACATTAAAAATGGATTAGTTAATTATGCATTAGTTATTGGTTCTGATATTTTAAGTAAAACTATAGATATTAATGATAGGGAAGCAATAGTATTGTTTGGTGATGGTGCTGGGGCTGTTGTGTTGTGTAAATCTGATACTCCTGGTATTATATCTACTAACTTACATGCAAATGGTACATATGGTCGTTTATTATCATTACCGTATTATAACTATGATAGTAAAATAATACCTACTTTAAAAATGTCTGGTAATGAGGTGTTTAAAATTGCGATAAACAAGATAATAAGTTTAGTTAAGGAAACACTGTGTATAAATAAAATTAATATTAATAATATTGATTGGTTTATACCACACCAAGCTAATTTACGTATGATTACAGCTATTTCTAAAAAATTAGATATAAAAATGGAAAAAATTATTATTACTGTTGATAAACATGGTAATACTTCTGCTGCTTCTATCCCGTTAGCTTTGGACGAAGCTATAAGAAATGGTAAAATAAAATTAGATGATCTTTTGTTATTAAAAGCATTTGGTGGTGGATTTACATGGGGGTCAATTTTATTAAGATTATAATTTATGAATAATATTGCATTAGTTTTTCCTGGACAAGGAATTCAATTTATTGGAATGTTAAATAAATTTGATAGTTTTTTTTCTTTAATAAAAAGTACTTTTATTGAAGCATCAACAGTATTAAATTATGATTTATGGCACTTATTAAATTATGGTCCAATTGAAGAATTAAATAAAACTTATTTAACTCAGCCTATTATATTAACAAGTTGTGTATCTATATGGCGTATATGGAATAATATTTGTAAAATAAAGCCAGTAATAGTTGCCGGGCATAGTTTAGGTGAATATACAGCTTTAGTTTGTAATGGTTGTTTAGACTTTAGTTCAGCATTAAGGATAGTATATTTTAGGGGTAAATTAATGCAAAAATTTACATTTAATAATAATGGAATTATGTTAGCTATTATTGGTTTAGACAAAAATCAAGTTAATTATGCATGTGATCAAGCTGCAAAAAAACAAATAGTAGTTCCATCAAATTATAATTCATATGATCAAATTATAATTGCTGGACATAAATCAGCAGTATTACGTGCTGAACAAATATGTAAAAAACTTGGTGCTAGATATACAAAAATATTACCTATTAATGTTCCATCTCATTGTATTTTAATGAAACCTGCAGCAAAAATTTTTGAAAAATATCTAAGAAAAATAAATTTTAATAGCTTTACTACACCAATTATGCATAATGCTACCAGCAGCATAAATTTTTGTAATAAAAAAGTATTTAAATTTTTAGTTAAACAATTATACTATCCAGTAAATTGGATTAAAATAATTCATTATATTGTAAATGTAGTTAAAGTTAATAAAATAATAGAAATTAGTCCTATTAATGTACTTACTAAATTTAACACTAATATAACTTATAATAATATATTTTGTGCTAGTGTAAATAATACTAGAATTTTAATAAAATTAGCAAAAGAAATTAATATGTAAATTAATTATGAATAATAATAGAATAGCATTGGTAACAGGAGCTAGTAGAGGAATAGGTTTTGCTATAGCGAAATTATTAGCATTAAATGGTTTTGTAGTAATTGGTACAGCAACTAGTAAATGTGGGGTAGATATCATTAATAATAGTTTAGAATATAATATAATAGGTAAAATATTAGATTTATCTAGTTATGATAGTATTAATAATTTTTTAAGTACTGTATTTAGTGAGTTTAGTAATATTCATGTATTAGTAAATAATGCTGGTATTACTAATGATAGTTTATTTATACGTATGTCAGATACACTATGGCAATCAGTAATTAATGTTAATTTAACTTCAATATTTTATATTACTAAAGCTGTACTAAAACGTATGATAATTAATAAATTTGGTAGAATAATTAATATAGGATCAGTTATAAGTAGTATTGGTAATATTGGGCAAGTAAATTATGCAACTACGAAATCAGGTATTATTGGATTTAGTAAATCTCTAGCTAAAGAGGTAGCAAGATATAATATTACAGTTAATGTAATATCTCCTGGATTTATTATTACTGATATGACAAAAAAATTAAGTGATAAACAAAGAAATAATATATTATCTAAAATTCCTTTAAACCGTTTTGGTACCCCAGAAGATATTGCACACGTTGTTTTATTTTTATCATCTAGTAATTCATCTTATATTACTGGAGAAACTATTAATGTAAATGGTGGTATGTATATGATATAATGAAATATAAATTATTAATTTGTATTAAATTATTTATAAAATATAGGAGTTAAAATTATGAATAATATTGAGGAACGTGTTAAAAGTATTATAGCTGAACAATTAAGTATAAAAAAGGAAGATATAATTAATAGTTCATCCTTTGTTGATGATTTAGGAGCGGATTCATTAGATACTGTAGAGTTAGTTATGGCTTTAGAAGAAGAGTTTAATATAGAAATTCCAGATGAAGAAGCTGAAAAAATTACTACTGTACAAGCAGCAATAGATTTTATTCAGTCACATACTAATGAGTAGATTATTGTTTGTAAAAGAAATTTATTTAATAAAATACCTTAGTATGTAATTAATAAAGATAGTGTTTAATTTTATTTAGTTTATTTTTTGATAATTACATCTAATGTATTTTATTAATGGTATTAATTATCATTATCCTATACCAAATAGTCGTTATTTAAAATTTGGTGATGGTTTTTTTACAACTATTAAATTAGTTAACGGTAAATTATTATTATTAGATTGGCATATTGATAGATTAATTTATACTGCAAAAAGATTATTATTTTATACATTTGATCCTAATCTTGCATACCAAGATATAGTAAATTTTAGTAAAAATAAAAATAATGGTATTATTAAGATACTTATAAGTAATATTATAAGTAAGAATTTTAAAATTAACATTAATAATCGTAAATTATTATATATTCTTTCTTTTGCTAATATACCAGAATATTATAATACATGGTATTTAAATGGTATAACTTTAGGTATTAGTCCTATAAAATTATTTCATAATACTCTATTGGCTGGACTAAAACATACTAATAGATTAGAACAATTATTAATATCCTCATATATAAAAAGTATTAATGTTGATGAAGTAATAGTTTTAGATACAAATAAAAATATTATAGAATGTTGTAATGCTAATATATTTTGGCGTAAGGGGAATATAGTTTATACACCATTACTTAATTATGTTGGTGTTTATGGTATTATGAGAAAATTAGTAATTTCATTATTACCAAAATTTAATTATATATTACGGGAAGTTTTTGCTCCATTGGAAGAAATAATTACTGCAGAAGAAATATTTATTACTAATTCACTAATATCAGTTATATCGGTAAATAATATTGTTAATTATTATTTTTATGACAAAACATTATTTAAAATTTTAACAAAATATCTTAATAGTATTAATTTTATATAAAATATAAATTTTCATTAGCTATTATTATTAAATAGTTAATATTTTAATTTATACTAATTATAATTTTTTATTATTTTAATTTAATTACACAAGATATAACTACTTAATAAAGTATCATATTAAATAATTATATTGTAATAGAAGTTAAAATATAAATAATTATATAATATCATTAGTCATTTAAAATATTATATAAAATATTAGTTTTATATTTTAAACTATTTTATTTAAAATTAATACTAATTAAAAAATTAGTAATAGTTAATTAGTGTATTTATTTTTATTAATTTCTATACTAGAATATATTATTAAATATTTTAATATGAGTATTTACAATGGAAAATTTATAGTAGTAGAAGGATTAGATGGAGCTGGAAAAACAAGTGCTACTAAACAAATACTAAAAATATTACGTCACTATGGTATAGTAAATGTTAATATTGTTCGTGATCCTGGTGGAACACCATTATCTGAAATATTAAGATTACTTATTACTGGTAAATTTAATTATAATATTGATGAACCTACTAATTATGCAGAATTGTTTATGTTATACGCAGCTAGAGTTCAATTAATTGAAAAATTTATTAAACCTAAATTAGAAAAAAATTACTGGATTATTAGTGATAGATATTATCTTTCTTCTTATGCATATCAAAGTGGTGGTAGATGTATTAATAATCAAATACTAAAATTTTTGGATAGTATAGCACTACATGGAATTTATCCAGATTTAACTATATTTTTAGATGTATTACCTAAAATTGGATTAAATAGAATAAAAAGTAATAATATTAAGTTAGATCGTATAGAAAATGAATCATTAAATTTTTTTTATCGTGTTTATAATTATTACAAAAAGTTAATTAAATTTAACAAGAATATTATTTGCATTAATGCTAATCAGTCGCTGTCTATAGTAAATCAAGAAATTAATTATTATATATCAAAATGGCTTATGAAAATAATATAAATAATTATATATGGTATCCTTGGTTAAACGAACAATATAAAGAAATTATTAATTTTTATAATAAAAAAAAATTTAACGCAATAATCATATATAATCAAGTTGATAATAGTAATAATTTACTTTGTTATGCAATTAGTCGTAAATTAATATGTCAAAGTAATAACTATTATAAATCTTGTAACATATGTAGTAATTGTATATTAATGGCTAATAATAATTATCCATATTACTATAAATTACATTATTCAACATTAAATATACAAAAAATTAGAGATATTATTACTGACGTTAATAAATTTAGTTTTAAATATATAAAAATTATATATATTATTAATATTGAAAAATTAACGTATTCAATAATTAGTGCATTATTAAAAATTATAGAATATCCACCATCAATGACATATTTTATTTTGTCATGTAATAATATTTCAATTATACCATTAACAATAAAAAGTAGATGTATTTGCTGGAATATGAAAATTCCTAATGAAAATTACAGTATTAAATGGTTACAAAATATCATTCATGATAAAGAAATTATTATTCGTACTTCTTTGCGTATATGTAATGGTAGTCCAATTAATGCACTATTATTATTAAAGTCTAATTTATGGAATAATAGACATGTATTAATTAATACATTAAATAATGCTTTATTAAAAAATAATATGGTATTATTATTACCAATTTTAAATACTAATAATAAATTAATATATTTGTTAATTACATTAATTAGTGATACTATTAAATTACTAAAAAATACTAATAAGTTATTTTTAATAAATCTTGATATTATTGATGTAATAAAAAAATCTTTGCATAAAAATAATATTTATAAAATGTATAAATTATGGAATAATTTAATTAATTGTTGGTATTTTTTAAATCAAAAAAATAACATAAATCGTGAATTATTGATATTACATTGTTTAATAAATTGGTAATTAAATTATGTTTTTAATTGATTCTCATTGTCATATTAGTAAATTTCATTATAATAAAATACCAGAATATGATTTAGAAAATTTAATATATAATGCTAAGTTAAATCATGTTAAATTATTATTAACAGTATGTACTAAATTAGATTATTTTCATGAGTTAATTAATATTAATAAAAATTATAGTAGTGTATTAATTTCTTGTGGTGTACATCCTTTATATATTAATAATAGTTATAATTATCATGAATTATTAAATTTATCATCAAATAATAATGTTATTGCAATTGGAGAAACTGGATTAGATTTTTTTTATGAAAAAAATATAATAAAAAAAAATAAACAAAAAATAGTATTTGTGGATCATATTTTAGTAGCAAAAAAATTAAATAAACCAATTATAGTACATACTAGAAATTCTTTTAAAGATATTATAAATATATTAAATAATTATAATAATTTATCTGGAGTATTTCATTGTTTTAATGAAAATATTAAATGTGCTAGTTTGGCATTAGATATTGGTTTTTATATATCATTTTCTGGAATTTTAACATTTAAAAATGCTAAAATGATTAGAGAAACATTAAAATATATTCCGTTAGATAGATTACTGTTAGAAACAGATTCTCCATACTTAACTCCAGAACCATATAGAGGTATTTATAATCAACCAGCTTATTTAAAAAATATTGTTGAATATGTTTCAATAATAAGAAATATCCCATTAAAAAAATTATCTAATATACTATTAGATAATTTTATAAAATTATTTAAAATTAATATATGAATTGTATAATGAATAAAAATCTTATTTTCATGAATATTATAAACAGAAAAACTAATACTAAAATCTTATATCAAGATAATTTTATTACTGCTTTTCATGATATTAACAAAAAAGCTCCAGTACATATATTAATTGTAACTAATAAATTAATTACTTCGTTAAATAATGTTAATGATAGTGATACTATTTTATTAGGTAAATTATTGATTGTTGCTACTAAAATGGCTAAAAAATATCATATAGATAAAAATGGTTATAGATTAATTATTAATTGTAATTCTCATGGTGGACAAGAAATTAATCATTTACATGTTCATTTATTGGGTGGTAAACCATTAGGTAATATTATAAGTGAAAGTTAAATTATTATTTAATACTTTATTAATAATTGTATTATCCATATTAAATAGTTGTTCTTACTTTAATAAAGTAGATAATTTAAATATTGAAAACTTAAATAAATCTTATCGTAATAAATACGATATTAATTATCATAATAATAAAAAAATTATTAATTGGTACAATTGTTTCTTAAAGATATTTAAACAATCATTAAAGTTAAATCTTATTAAGGACAATGAGTTAATATTAGTTGATAGTATCGTTAATAATACTAATAATTGTTTAAATATAGAAAATATTACTGAAGAATTAATAAAAGCATTAAGTAATTTTGTGAATAAGAAACAAATAGTTAGTATTAAACGATTAAAATTAACTTATCATAAATTAGATAGCGAAATTGATTCTGTACCAGTATCAATAAATAAATCAATATGGTTAGGTAATTATTTACATAGTAAATATATAATGTATACCACTATTAATAACGATTATAATATTTTTTTTAATGTAAAAATACAAATTTTTACTACCAAAACTGGAGAAATAATATGGTCTTATAATAACTAAAATAATAAAATTAATAGATTAAATTATTTAGCCAATTTATTTCGTTTATCCAATTTTCTTTAGGAGTTTCTATAATTATAGGAATTTTATTTAATTCGTTATTTAGCATAATCCACTTAAACATTTTATTACCTATCATTCCTTGTCCTAGGGATGCATGTCGGTCAATTCTACTATTACATTTATTTTTTGAGTCATTTAAATGAATAGCTTTTAAATATTTTAATCCAATAATATTATTAAATTCATCAAATACTTTACAGTAATTATTGCTTAGATCATAGCCAGCGGCAAAAGCATGACAAGTATCTAAACATACACCAATTCTGTTTTTATTGTTAATCATACTAATAATGTTAGATAAATGTTCAAAATTGGATCCTATACTACTTCCTTGTCCTGCAGAATTTTCCATAATTAATATAATATTGTTAAATTTATCTAATGCTAAATTAATTGATTTAGCTATTCTTATTAAAGAAGTAGTAATATTAATTTTGTGTAAGTGATTACCTAAATGAAAATTAATTAATTTTAATCCTAACTGTTCACATTTATATAATTCATTAAAAAATAAATATCTTGATTTATTAATACCATTTATTGTTGGATGACCTAGATTAATTAAATAACTACTATGGACTAAAATTTGATCAGATGAATAATGATATTTTTTACAGTTATCACGAAATTTATTAATTTCTTTTATATTTAAATACTTACTAAATAAACTAGTACTAGTTATAAATAACGAAAAAACTTTAATTTTTAATTTATTAGCAATTAATACTGTATTAGATAATCCATACTTTGCTGGAATATGAAAACCAATTAATTTATTATTTTTCATAATAGCTAAAAAAAATAAATATTGTAAATAATTAAAATTTTAATGTAACTTATGTATTTTTAATCCAACTTTTTTACTTAGTAAAGTTTTTATCATAGCTAAGTTATTTTTATCTTGAAAAAAATTATATATGTTTCTTGCTATTTTTAAACCAATTCCTTTAATTTTAACTAAAGATTTAATATCAGTAATAATTAATGAATTAATACTTTTATAAAATTTTGATAATAATATTGATGTAACAACCCCTACTCCATTTATTCCTAGTGAATATATAAAATTTGACAAATTTACATTTCTTTTAGATTGTTCTATTTCATGAATAATTTTTCTTGCTAATTTATAATTTATACCATTAATTTTAATTAGATCAATTTCTCTTAAACAAAATATATCTACTAAATTTAGTACAATATTATTTTTTGTTAGTTTAACAATTAATTTATTTCCTAATCCAGGAATATTAATAGCATTTTTTGATACAAAATGCTTAATTAATTCAATAAATTGAGAACTACAATTTAGTTTACCTGTACAAATTAATTTTGTTTTATTACAATTAAATTCGGTAATAGAATTACATACAGGACATTTATTTGGTATTTGTATTTTTATAGCATTGTTATTTCTCTTATACAAAAGAACTTTAGTTATTTTAGGTATCACATCACCAACTCTACTAACAATTACAGTATCATTTATCATAATATCTAATTTTCTTATTTCATTAAAGTTATGTAAACTAGCACTACTTATATTAGCACCAGCAATATTAATTGTATTAAATTTAGCTACTGGAGTTATTATTCCAGTTCTACCAACTTGATATATTATATTTTTTATGACAGTCATTGCTTCATATGAAGGAAATTTATATGCTATAGCCCACTTATAAATTTTATTAGTTATGCCTAATTTTTTTTGTAATGCAAATGAATTAATTTTAATTACTATTCCATCAGTACTAAAACTAAGTAATGATCTCTTTTTATGCATATTGTTATAATATTCTATTATTTCACTTGTATTAGAAAAACAATTAATATATTTATTAATTGGTATTCTATATAATTTTAAATGTTGTAGTAAATCATAATGATTATTAAAAAATAATTCATTACTAAGAATATTAGCACTATAACAATAAAAACCTAATAATTTTTTAATGGAAGCATTTAAATTAGATCTTCTTAATGCTCCAGCTACATTATTTCGTTCATTAAATAAATTAGATTTATCTTTTCTTATTAAGAATACTTCACCCCTAATTTCTAATAATGATGGAATTAAAGTGCTATTATTTTTTATTAATAACGGAATATTATATATATTAGTTATATTATTAGTTATATTTTCCCCAACATAACCATTACCTCTTGTGGCTGCATATTTTAATTTACCATTTTTATATAAAATGCTTACAGCTACCCCATCAATTTTTGGTTCACAACAATATATAATATGATTAGTTTTAAATATATTACGTATTTTATTATCAAAACTTATTAAATCATTATACTTATATATACTATTAAATGATAACATTGGTGAAATATGAGTAATGTTATTATAGTAATTTTTAATATTTATACTTATTCTTTGAGTTGGTGATTCTGGTGTAATTAAGTCTGGTCTACAATTTTCTAATAAAATTAATTCATTTATAGCTTGATCATATTCATAGTCTGAAACAATTGGTTTATTTTTTACATAATATAAATAATTCCAATAATTAATTAATTTACGAATGTTAATAATTCTCTTCTTAATTTTACCCATAGTAATTTCTATAATAAAATAATACTATTATATAAAATATTAAATTATAAATTAATCTAGTAAGTTAATATAGTTCTAATTTATTAAAAATTAATTATTTGATAATATTAATTTAATTATATAAAATTTTATAATAAAATACTTAATTAAGTAATGATTATTAATAGGTAATCAATTTTGGAACAATTAAAATTTTTAAAAAAAATTACTAACTTATCTATAGATACTGGTAATATTAATTATATTAAATATTATATGATTGATCATGTAACTACAAATCCGTCAATAATTTTTGAAACAATTAATTATTTTAGTAGTAAAAATATTTTAGATAATGCAATATTATATGCAAGAAAAAAAAGTATTTTTTTAACGCAAAGAATAAATTACGCTATAAATAAATTTTTAGTTAATTTAATTAATAAAATTTTAAATATTATATCTGGTACTATCTCAATAGGAATAGATGCTAGATTTTGTTTTAATATTGATTTATGTATCAAAAAAGCACAAGAATTAATAAGTATGTGTAAAGAATATGATATTGATAAATCACGTGTTTTAATAAAAATAATTTCTACTTGGGAAGGAATAAAAGCAGCTGAAGAACTTCAAAAAATGGGTATTAATTGTAATTTGACATTAATATTATCTCTTACTCAAGCTAGAGCTTGTGCTGAAGCAGGAGTATATTTAATATCTCCATTTATTGGTAGGATTAATGATTGGTATAATAAAAATAAATATTACAATAATAATCATGATTACGGAGTACGTTTAGTTAAAAAAATAAGTAATTTTTATAAAAAATATAGCTATAAAACAGCAATAATGGGAGCTAGTTTACGTACTTTAGATCAAATTGTATCATTAGTTGAATGTGATTATTTAACAATTTCTCCAAACATATTATCTAAATTAAATAACATTAGTTTTATAAAAAACTATATAATTAATAAACATAATTATAACATTAAAAATAGATTATCATATATGTCAGAAAAAGAATTTAAAATTAAATGTAATAAAAATTTAGTTATTATGAATAAATTATATGAAGGAATTAATAAATTTATTCTAGACCAAATCAATATAGAATGTTTTTTAGCATCTAAATTATATTAATAAACAAATAATTTTTAGTTTTTATTTAGATTAAATAGACGTTAGTTATAATATTTATATTATCTCATGATAAGTAGAAGAATTTTAGCAAATGCTATTCGTATATTAAGTATTGATGCTATACAAAATGCTAATTCTGGACATCCTGGCGCTCCTTTAGGTATGGCTGATATTGCTGAAGTACTTTGGAGAGACTATATAAGCCATAATCCATTAAATCCATTTTGGTTTAATAGAGATAGATTTGTTTTATCTAATGGACATAGTTCAATATTATTGTATGCAATATTACATTTAACTGGTTATGATATTTCAATAAATGATTTAAAAAATTTTCGTCAATTATATTCTAATACTCCTGGTCATCCGGAACGTGGAATAGGAGTTGAAGTAACTACTGGTCCATTAGGACAAGGATTTGCTAATGCAGTTGGTCTAGCTATTGCTGAAAAAATATTATCAGCAAGATTTAATAAACTAAATTATAATATTATAGATCATTATACATATGTTTTCGTAGGTGATGGATGTATGATGGAAGGAATATCGCATGAAGTAGCATCTTTAGCTGGGGTAATGAAATTAGGTAAATTAATTGTTTTATATGACAGTAATAATATATCAATAGATGGTAATATTAAAAATTGGTTTATTGATAACACAGCATTAAGATTTAGATCTTATCATTGGCATGTTTTAGACAACGTTGATGGACATAATAGTAAGGAAATTAGTAAAGCAATTAATATTGCACGAACTATTATTAATAAGCCATCATTAATTATTTGTAAAACTATTATTGCATTTGGTTCACCTAATAAAAGTGGTCAATCTATTTCTCATGGTTCTCCATTAGGAAATAAAGAAAATACAGCAGTAAGAAAATCATTAGATTGGCATGATGTATCTTTATTTAAAATTTCAGAAAAAATATATAGTTTATGGAATGCTAGAAATATTGGCAGACAAAGAGAATTAAATTGGAATACTAAACTAGCTGATTACGCTAAACATTATCCTAGTTTAGCAAAAGAATTAATAAGATGTATAAAAAATAGTTTACCAAATAATTGGATTAATATTATTAATAATTTAACTAAAAAACTTTTAAAAAACTATTATGATTCTTCTACAAGACAAATTTCACAAAAAATATTGAACTATATTAGTATTTATTTACCGGAATTAATTGGAGGTTCTGCAGATTTATCGGTTAGTAATTGTATTTTAGGAAATAGATCTAAATCAATTAATAATAATGCTCATGGTAATTATATTAATTACGGTGTGCGTGAATTTGGTATGACAGCAATTGCTAATGGTATATCATGTCATGGTGGATTATTACCATATACTGCTACATTTTTAGTATTTTCCGATTATGCAAGAAATGCTATACGTATGGCTGCTTTAATGAAAATACGCCATATTATGATATATACTCATGATTCTATAGGTGTAGGAGAAGATGGTCCTACACATCAACCAATAGAACAATTGTCAAGTTTACGTATTATACCTAATTTAATAGTTTGGAGACCATGCAATTATATGGAAACATTGTTTTCATGGAAATTTGCTATTGAATATAACGGTCCTACTATTTTAGTTTTATCTAAACAGATATTAAAACAAAAATATAATATACTAAAAACTAATTTATTTAATATTACTAAGGGTGGCTATATAGTAAGAGACTGTATAAAATTACCTGAATTGATAATTATTGCTACTGGATCAGAAGTTATGTTAGCAATTGAAGCTTATTACTTATTAAGTAAGGAAAATTATAATATTCGTGTAGTATCATTACCATCAACTAATGTTTTTGACTTACAAGATAATGATTATAAAAATCACATATTACCAAATTCAGTAACTAAACGTATTGCAATAGAAGCTGGTATTAGTGATTTTTGGTATAAGTATGTTGGTGCTAGTGGAATTATTATAGGAGTTAATAAATTTGGTAAATCAGCTAAAAAAGAAGATTTATTCAATTTATTTAAACTTAATGTTAATAATATTATTAATCAAGCAAAAAAATTGTTATAAATATTTATTACTTTTTTAGAGTACAATAAATAGTTTTTATATTTAATGAATAATCTTAATATATTAAATTCAGTATTATTTCTAGCTAAGAACTTAATTAAAAAAAAATCTATTAGTCCAATTGATAATGGTTGTCAAAAAATTTTAATAAATAGATTAAATAAATTAGGATTTACAATTGAACTAATTCCTAGTAAAAGAACTAGTAATTTTATTGCTTGGCATGGTAATAAGGAACCAACTTTAGCATTTTCTGGTCATACTGATGTAGTTGGCCCTGGAAATATTTGTAATTGGCATTTTAATCCGTTTAATCCTACTATATATAATGGGATGTTATATGGTAGAGGATCTGTAGATATGAAAGGGGCACTATCAGCTATGATAGTAGCAACAGAATATTTTTTAAAATATAATCCAAATCATTTAGGTAGTTTATTATTTTTAATTACTTCTGATGAAGAATCAGAAGCTACTAATGGCACTATTAAAATAGTTAACAAACTAATTAATATAAATAAAAGTATAGATTATTGTATTATTGGAGAACCATCTAGTAATTATAAATTAGGTGATAATATAAAAAATGGTCGTAGAGGATCATTAACTTGTAATTTAACTATTTATAGTAACCAAAAGCATATTGCTTACTCTAGTATTTTAACTAATCCTATTTATCAAATTATAGATATAATTTATCAAATATCAAAAATTATAGAAAATTTAAATTTATTACATTTTATGTTACCACCAACTACTTTCCAAGTTATTAATATCAACACTAAAAATAATTATATAAATACAACTCCGAAAGAAATATTAGTACAATTTAATTTTCGTTTTAATTATAAACTTAAAGTATCTGTTATTAAAGATAAAGTTGAATCATTGATTAATAAATACCATTTAAATTATAAAATTAATTGGATAACATCTAGTAATGCCTTTATTAGTCAAACTGGTAAATTATTAGATACAGTGAAAGAAGCAATTAATTTTTATCAAGGTATTATTCCTAATATTAATAATAGTGGTGGTACTTCTGATGGAAGATTTATTAATAAATTAGGAGCCCAAATAGTTGAATTAGGATTGGTAAATGAAACTATTCATCGAGAAAATGAGTGTGTAAGTATAATTGATTTACAACAATTAGTAAAAATATACTACCGTATTATAAAGAACTTACTAACTTAAAGGTAGTATATAATTATAGTCCAGCAATATTCATACTATTAATTAATAATGATCCGCATTTAATATTACTTCTTAATTCAATATCATTACTAATACTACTAATATTACTAAACATATCGCCTAAATTACCAGCTATAGTTATTCCACTTATTGGGTAAGAAATACAACCATTTTTTATTAAAAACCCAAATACCCCTTTAGAATAATTACCATTAGTAATATTTACTTCATTTCCCATTAATTCTGTTACTAATATACCATTATACATTAATTTTAATAAGTCATTAAAGCTAATATTGTTATTTGTTACATACCAATTATAAATACCTCCAGCATGACCATTATTATTAAGATTTAATTTTCTAGATGAATAACTATCTAGTAACCAAGTATTTAGTATCCCATTTTCTACGACAAAAATATCATTAGTTTTTACTCCTTCTTGATCGAATGGAGCAGATCCAAGCTCATATGGAACATTAGGACGTTCAATAATATTTAACCAACTAGGAAATATAATCTTTTTAATTTTCTTTATTAAAAAAGTAGATTTTTTATATACATTATAACCATTAATAGCTTTTGCTAAATAATAAAATAATTCAGTAGCTATTTCTGATAAGAATATTACTGGATATTGTTTAGTTCTTATTACACTAGAATTAAGTCTTTGTATAGCACGAGATGCTGCTTTTTCTCCTACTACATTATATAATTCTAATTTATTAAAATTAGAATTTATAGTATAATAGTAATCTCGTTCCATATTATTATTTTTCTTTGCAACTACTTGACAACACATTTGATAACAACTACAGATATAACTTTGTAACATACCATGACTATTACCAAATGTACGTATGGTGTAATAATAATTAAAATATCCATAAGTGTTATTAATTAATTTACTGTAATTTCTAGCTGATTGTTCCGCTAATGTTACTAATTCTATGCATTTATTAAATGTTAATTTATATGGATTAAATAAATTTAGATTTGGTATTTTATTAATAGCTAATTGTTTTAAATCAGCTAAATTATGAGCATCATCTGGAGATAAATATTTTGTTATAATAATTAAATTATGAACTATTTTTATTAATTCTGTCAGTTTAGTACTACTTGATGTAGTACTACTTTTTTTATTTTTAAAAAAAATATCAATAGTAATATTATTATTATTATGTGATGTAATATATTCTATTTTATTATTATGTGTACTAAATGTACTACCAATAGTAGTAATAAAATTAATTGCTGCAGTAGCGGAATAATTATTAACTAATGTTAGTAATTCATTAATAATTTTTTTTGCATAATATATTTTTTCTTCTACTTCTAAAGTATTTATCATATATTAGATCTGTTAGTTATATTTAATATTAAATATTATTAATAATTATATTATATATTAAAAACATTAATTTTAATATATTTATTAATTTTTTAAATAGTTAGACATTTTAATTATCTTCTATAATTTTTTTTAATAAATTAACTTAATACTAATGTATTAATCATAAATAGATATTATTAAATATATATTGGTATTATTTCTTTTGGTGTAATTAATTTACTTTCATTAAACTCGTTTATTACTAATGCACACATATCTAATATATTACAATTACTACTATTTAGTATAGTAAATTTGTTATTTACACAGAATTTTATTTTAGGATATAAAAACCAGAAATCACCAGTTAATACCCAGTTACCTAGTAAATTATTACAAAAAATTAAAATATCTTTAATATCTAGTAAAATAATTTTATCTTCTAAATACCATCTATTATTAGTTTTATAATATTTAGCAATATATAATTTATTATTATACGCATAATTAGCAACTAATATTTTTTTAATTTTAGTACAACGCCATGCTCCCTCAGCTAATACAGTAAGATTTGATATACTAATTAAAGGTATATTATTACTAAATGATAATCCTTGAACTATGCTGTTAATAATTCTAATTTTAGTAAAACTACCAGGCCCGTTATTAAATGCTAATGCATGTAATTCATTTAATGATATATTGGAATTAATAAATACATTATTAATTATTGTTAATAAATAATTGATATAATCACTATTATTTATTATTATACCGCATAATGTTATATTATATTTATTTATTAAAGCTATTGAGTAATCATTTGTTGAATTATTAATAATTAGTATATTCATAATTAAAATACATTATATCAATTTTAATACAATTTTAATATGTTATGTCATCGAATTTAGTAACTATACCATATAAAAATAATTTATTATTGTCGTTATTATTTAAATTATATAATAAACCATGGACAATATTATTACATTCTGGTGGTGACAATAATAATCAAAATTGTCAATATGATATTTTTGTAACTGACCCAGTAGTTAAATTAGTTACATACGGAAAGATAACTAAAATACAGTATAATAATAACATTGTATTTAGTAATCATAATCCATTTTTATTAGTTGATAATTATTTAAATAAGTTAAAAATTAAAACTAATTTTAGTAAGGAAATACCATTTCATGGTGGAGCTGTTGGTATTTTTGGTTATGATTTAATACATAGCATTAAAAATATACCAATAATTTCCAAAAAAGATATACATATTCCAGATATGATAATTGGTATCTATAATTGGGCCATAATTACTGATCATAAAAATAAAATTAATATTTTAGTTAGTCATAATAATCAAAATAAAATATTAAATAACATTAAAATGCTAATAAATAGTAGTTATACTAAAATTAGTACTGATTTTTCAGTAAAATCATGGCAATCTAATATGACTTTATCTGAATATAAAAAAAAATTTAATTGTATTAAAGAATATTTATACTCCGGTGAATGTTATCAAGTATGTTTAGCACAACGCTTTAATACTGAATATTATGGAAATGAAATAATTGCTTTTAATAAATTATTATATTATAATCAAGCACCATTTTCAGCTTTTATAAAGTTCAATAATTGTTCTATTATTAGCTTATCTCCAGAAAGATTTATAAAAGTAAGTAATAAAAATATTACTTCTAGTCCAATTAAAGGTACTATAAAAAGATTAAATAATACTGATGATAATATACAAATTAATAAATTATTAAATTCTACTAAAGATCAAGCTGAAAATATTATGATTGTTGATCTAATACGTAGTGATATTAGCAAATTATCTATTCCTGGCAGTGTATATGTATCATCATTATTAAAATTAGAAACTTATAAATCTGTACATCATATAGTTAGTACTATTAATGCAAAATTAATGGAACAATATAATAATTTTGATTTACTAAATTCATGTTTTCCTGGTGGTTCAATTACAGGAACTCCAAAAAGTAGAGCTATGAATATAATAGAAGAATTAGAACCTAATAGACGTAGTTTATGGTGTGGTTGTATTGGTTATATTAGTTATTGTGGTAATATGGATACTAATATTAGTATTAGAACTATAATTATGCATAATAATAAAATTTATTGTTCTGTTGGTTCCGGTATTGTATTAGATAGTGATATGAAATCTGAATTTGATGAAATGTTAGCAAAGGTTGATTCAATTATTCCTATATTAAGTAAAAAATAATTTTTTACTAAAAAATTATTTAAAAAATTGACTGATTTTAGCTTTTAAAATATCTATTGCTATTCTATTTTTTCCCCCCTTAGGTACTATAATATCAGCATATTGTTTTGATGGTTCAATAAATTGAAAAAACATTGGTCTAACTGTTTTCTGATATTGATTTATTACTGAATCTATTGATCTACCACGTTCATTAACATCACGTTTAATACGTCTTACTAAACAAATATCTAATGGAGTATCTATAAAAATAGAAAAATTCATTTCTTTTCTTAATTTTATATTAGTTAAAAGTAATATACCTTCTAAGATTATAACTTTTTTAGGTGATAAATATCTTGTAATTTGTGTTCTAGTGTGTTCTGTATAACTATAAATAGGTATTTTTATAGGTAATCCAGATTTTAATTTATATATATGTTTTAATAACAAATTATGATCCATGGAATTTGGATGATCATAATTTGTTTTAGTTCTTTCGATAATTTTAATATTACTTTGATCTTTATAATAACTATCTTCTGGTATAATACCTATATTATGATCGCCAACCTGTTCTTTTAATTCTTTATATAAAGTACTAGCAATAAGACTTTTCCCGGAAGCAGAAGCACCAGTAATACCAATTATAATACATTGGTTAAATTTATTGATCATAAATTAAATACAAAATATAAAATATTATATTTTAATTATAGTAAATTTAACAATAAAAATGAATTAATATATATTTTGCATAAATAACTTATTTATTTTTTTTATATATTAAATATATTATTTAATTATTATATAATGAAGTATGACTTTTTATTTTTTTAATTATGGTATTTAGTAATGAATAAAAAAATATTAGTAACATGTGCATTACCTTATGCTAATGGTCCAATTCATTTAGGTCATATGTATGAACATATACAAGCTGATATATGGGTACGTTATCAAAAATTAATTGGTAATACTGTTTATTTTATTTGTGCTGATGATGCACATGGTACACCAATAATATTACAATCAAAGAAATTAGGATTATCTATAGAGAATATGATTAATCAAATTTATTTAGAACATATCAATGATTTTTCTAGATTTAATATTAATTATGATAATTACTATTCTACACATAGTATTGAAAATAAAGAATTATTAATTAATATTTATGTAAAATTAAAACAAAAAAAATTAATATATAGTGATATAATTGGACAATTATATGATACTAAATATAACTTATTTTTACCAGACCGATTTATTATTGGTACATGTCCTGTTTGTTTTTCTTCTAAACAATATGGTGATTCTTGTGAAATCTGTAGTACTACATATAATGCATTAGATTTAATAAATCCTAAATCTGTATTATCTAATACAATTCCAGAAATACGTATGTCTAAACATTTATTTTTTAATTTACCAGTATTTAATAATATATTATATAAATGGATTAGTTCTGGAGTATTGGATAATTGTGTAGTAAATAAAATCAAAGAATGGTTTAATGTTGGATTAAAACCGTGGAATATCTCTAGAGATGCTCCATATTTTGGATTTTTAATACCTAAAGAAAATAATAAGTATTTTTATGTATGGTTAGATGCTTCTATTGCCTATATCAGTACTTTTAAAAATTTTTGTCAAAAAAATAATAATATTAATTTTTATGAATTTTGGCATAAATATTCTAATACATATTTATATCAATTTATTGGTAAAGATATTATATATTTTCATAGTTTATTTTGGCCAGCAATTTTACATAGCATTGATTTTCGTAAACCTAATAAATTATTTGTTCACGGACACGTTAATATTGATGGAAAAAAATTATCTAAATCTAAAAATAATTTTATTACAGCTAATTCATATTTATCTATATTAGAATCTGATTATTTACGTTATTATTACGCTAGTAAGTTAACATTAAGTGTTAGTGATATTAATTTTAATTTAGAAGAATTTGTACAAAAAATTAATAATGATATTATTAATAAAGTAATTAATTTAGCAGCAAGAAGTTCTAAATTTATAATAGATAAATTTAATGGATATTTATCAAAAAAAATATTTGATCAAACGTTAAATAATATTTTTATTAATGCCTCTAACGAAATTCAACTAGCTTTTGAAAAATTAAATATTAGTTTTGTAACAAAGAAAATTATGTATTTAGCTGATTTAGCTAATATTTTTATTAATAATAATAAACCATGGTTATTAACAAAGAAAAATAATTATCATGATTTACAAAATATTTGTTCTATGGGTATACACTTATTTGCCATTATTATGGCTTATCTTAAACCTATTTTACCATCTTTAGTAAAAAAAACTGAGTTGTTTCTTAATACTAAATTAGTATGGGTTGATCATACTACTTATTCTAAATTAATTACTGACCGAATTAATTCATTTACACATATAGCAAAACGAATAGAATTAGCACAAGCTAAATTAATTATGATATAAAATTGTAATAATTATAAGTATTTTATATTAAAAATGCCTTGTTGTTGAAAATAATTATTATCAATAATCGAATAAATAAATTTGATATTTGTATTTATTCCATCTATAATTAACTCATTTAAAGCATTTTTCATACGTAAAATAGCAATATTACGATTTTCACCAAAGCATATTAATTTACCAATCATAGAATCATAATATATAGGAACTTTATATCCAGTATAAATATGTGATTCCCAACGAACTCCTAGCCCTCCAGGAGGATGAAAATAATTAATTTTACCAGCACTAGGTATAAATTGATTAGAAGGATCTTCTGCGTTTATTCGACATTCAATTGCGTGTCCTAAAATATTAATATCACTTTGTTTTATTGATAACGGTTCTCCAAATGCAATTAATAATTGTTCTTTTACTATATCTACACCGGTAATCATTTCAGTTACTGTATGCTCTACTTGAATTCTAGTATTCATTTCTATAAAGTATAATGTATCATCTTTGTATAAAAATTCAAATGTACCAACACCTCTATAATTAATTGCGATACAAATTTCGATACATTTATTTTTTATATTTTTTAATAAATTACTATTAATATTAAATACTGGTGCTTCTTCTATAATTTTTTGATGACGTCGTTGTATTGAGCAATCCCGTTCATATAATGTAATTACATTACCATAATTATCAGCTATAATTTGTATTTCAATATGTCTAGGATTATCTAAATATTTTTCAATATAAATTGAACAATGATTATTTATAATTTTATTTTCTGTTTTTATAAATTCTAATGATGATATTAAGTCTTTATCATTATATATAATATACATATTTTGACCACCACCACCATGTACAGATTTAATAATTAAAGGGTAACCAATAGTATTAGCAATACTAATATTTTTTTTTGTATTATTTAAAGACAAATAACTAGATCCTAAAATACACTGTATTCCCATTTTTTTCATAGTATTTATAGCATTAATTTTATTACCCATCAATTTTATAGTACTAGCTTGTGGTCCAATAAAAATAAATCCAGATTTTTTTACCTGTTCAGCAAAGCTGGCATTTTCTGATAAAAAACCATAACCAGGATGAATAGCTGTTGATCTAGTAACTTCTGCTGCTGATATAATTGCTGGAATATTTAAATAACTATTTTTAGGTTCTGGATTACCTATACATACTGTTTCATCTGCTAAAAATACATGTTTTAAATTTTTATCTACAGTAGAATATACTGCTACTGTTTTAATATTTAATTCTTTACATGCTCTAAGGATACGTAAAGCAATTTCTCCTCTGTTAGCAATAATTACTTTATGTAACATAATTATTCAAGAATTACTAATGGTTCATTGAACTCTACTGGTTGTCCATTGCATAATAAAATATTTTTTATTATACCTGACTTTTCTGATTTAATTTGATTCATTACTTTCATTGCTTCAATAATACACAAAATGTCACCAATACTAATTTTTTGACCTATCTGAATAAATGGTTTTGCGTTTGGATAAGGTGTGCAATAAAAAGTACCAACCATAGGTGATCTTATTATATTGTTTTCATTTATATGTTTTTCTATTTTAGAATCTTTTTGATTATTATCTTTATATTGTTTAGTTAATTTATAATTTTTACTAAAATTACTACGACTTAATTTAATAATTTCTTGATTTTCTTTAATTTCTAATTCTAGAATACTAGAATTTTCAATTAATGCTATTAATTTTCTTATCTTATTAATCTTCATAATATATCCAAATTATAAAATTTATTATTTATTTAATAAATATTTTACTGCTTTTTGTAAAGCAAAATAATATCCTTCTGATCCTAAACCTGATATTGTTCCTAATGCAATATCAGAAAAATATGAGTAATTACGAAAATATTCTCTAGAATATATATTAGAAATATGTATTTCAATAAATGGTATATTAACTGCTATTAACGTATCTCTTAATGCGATACTAGTATGTGTAAAAGCTGCTGGATTAAATAATATAAAATTAATATTATTATATGATTGTTGAATATAATTAATAATTTTATGTTCTGCATTAGACTGAAAATAACTAAAATTAACTTTTAATTTATTTGCTAATAACCTAAGATTACGTATAATATCATTGATATTAATATTATTATAGTGTTTACTTTCTCTTAATGATAAAATATTAATATTTGGTCCATTAATTAATAGTATATTAAACTTATTATGCATTTTATTAAAGAATTTTAAATTATTACTACTTTATTTTTTACTCTATAATAATAGAGTATATATGTTTTATTATAAATTTTAAACGTATATTTAATTTATTTTTTTAATGAAATTTAAGAGATTATAATACTTAAAAGTTATTTGTTATGTTAAAAAAAATAAGAGGTATTTTTTCTAATGATTTGTCTATAGATTTAGGTACAGCAAACACTTTAATATATGTTCGTGGACAGGGAATTGTATTAAATGAACCATCTGTTGTTGCTATTAGACATGATCGTATGGGATGTCCAAAAAATGTTGCTGCTGTTGGTAGTGCAGCAAAATTAATGTTGGGCCGTACTCCTGGTCATATTTCTGCTATTAGACCAATGAAGGATGGAGTAATTGCTGATTTTTTTATTACTGAAAAAATGTTACAGCATTTTATTAAACAAGTTCATAGTAATAGTTTTATGCGCCCTAGTCCTAGAGTTTTAGTTTGTGTACCTGTAGGTGCAACTAGAGTAGAACGTAGAGCTATTAAAGAATCAGCTCAAGGAGCTGGGGCTAGAGAAGTATTTTTAATTGATGAACCAATGGCTGCAGCTATTGGTGCTGGACTACCAGTATCTGAAGCTATTGGATCAATGGTAGTTGATATTGGTGGAGGAACTACAGAAGTAGCAGTTATCTCTTTAAATGGAGTAGTATATTCTTCTTCAGTAAGAATTGGTGGCGACCGTTTTGATGAAGCAATTATTAATTATGTACGTAGAAATTATGGTTCTCTCATAGGAGAAGTAACAGCAGAAAGGATTAAACACAGTATAGGATTAGCTTGTATTAATAATAATGATGAAATTAAAACTATTGAAGTTAAAGGTCGTAATTTAGCAGAAGGTATTCCTCGTAGCTTTAATTTAAATTCTGAGGAGATATTAAGTGCTTTACAAGAAACTTTAACAGGTATTATTAGTTCCATAATGATTGCATTAGAACAATGCCCACCAGAATTAGCTTCTGATATTTCAGAAAAAGGAATGATATTAACAGGTGGTGGTGCATTGTTGCTTAATTTAGATCAATTAATAATGGATAAAACTAGTATTCCGGTAGTTATCGCTGATGATCCGCTTACTTGTGTTGCTAGAGGTGGTGGTAAAGCATTGGAAATGATAGATATGCATGGTGATGATTTACTAAATATTGAGTAGAATATTAGTTCACTATCTAATTTTAGTTCCCCCAACTACCATTTGATCTATTTTAATTGTTGGTTGACCAACTGTAACTGGAATAGTTTGCCCATTTTTACTACATAAACCAATCCCACTATCTATTTTTAGATCATCACCAACCATAGAGATTTTATTCATGATTTCAATACCAGATCCAATTAATGTTGCATTTTTAATTGGTTTATTTATACAACCATTTTTTATTAAATATGCTTCTGATGTTGAAAATACAAATTTACCAGAAGTAATATCTACCTGACCACCACTAAAATTTACAGCATATATACCATAATTAACACTTTTAATAATATCTTGTGCATTAGTATTACCAGCTAACATATATGTATTAGTCATTCTTGGTATTGGTAAATAAGCATAAGATTCCCTACGACCATTACCAGTTGGATCTAATCCCATTAATTTAGCATTTAACTTGTCTTGCATGTATTTTACTAAATAACCATCTTTAATTAGTATATTATACTGACTAGGAGTACCTTCATCATCAATAATTAGTGATCCTCTAGAATCTTTTAAAGTACCATCATCAACAATAGTACATAGTTCTGATATAACTAATGTATTTAATTTATTACTAAATACCGAACTACCATGTCGATTAAAATCACTTTCTAAACCATGTCCTACCGCTTCATGTAATAATACTCCTGGCCATCCTGATCCTAATACTACTGGCATTGTACCTGCAGGAGCAGGAACAGCAGACAAATTAATTAGTGCAATTTTTATTGCATGATGTACTAAATCATGTATATCGATATTTTTATCAATAAGATGTTTATAATTCATTCTTTTACTAATACTAGCTGATCCCCACTCAATTTTATTATCTTGTTCTACTCGAATATTTATTAATAGATTTACTAATGGTCTAATATCAGCAGTTAATATACCATCTGATGTTGTAATTAATATATATTCGCATGAACCAGATAATGTTATGATAACTTCTTTTACTCGATTATCCATATTTCTTGCTATATGATTTATATTATGTAGTAATGATACCTTATCATGCATACTTAAATTGTTTAATGGGTTATTACAACAATAAACATTATTATCTATATTTTGTTTGTTTAATGTATTAACTTTAAAAGTACCATACTTATTAGTTATATCACGAGCTAATAAAATACTTTTCTGTAATGTACTAGTATTAATTTGATTAGTATAAGCAAATCCAGTTCTATTATTACTAATTACTCTAATACCAGCTCCATTATCAATATTATAATTATTATATTTAATAATATTATTTTCCATTACTAATCGTTCATAATATGATAATTGCATATATATATCAGAATAATGTACATTATAATTATTAATAGATTCTAATATAGAAAACAAATCACTATACGTAATTTTATTCTGCGTTAATAATATGTCAGTCACTTTATTTAATATCATAGAACTATAAAATAACTCAAACTTAATAAGTTAATGTAAAAATTTATAATAAATA
This sequence comes from Candidatus Lightella neohaematopini, assembly GCA_025728545.1. Taxonomy (GTDB): domain Bacteria; phylum Pseudomonadota; class Gammaproteobacteria; order Enterobacterales; family Enterobacteriaceae; genus Lightella; species Lightella neohaematopini_B. The sequence goes on along the minus strand of JAOBJL010000001.1, from coordinate 32,799 downwards.
AGTAAGTAATTAATTAAATACAATTTTCAAGTATACTAAATAACAAATTAGGATATATACCAGCTATCAATTGTAATAAAGAAAAAACTACTGTATAAAATATACAAAATATTTTAGTTATATCATAATTAACAACATTATTATAATTTATATATTTATAAGTATTACTAATAACACGTAAGTAATAAACGAAACTAATTACAGTAGCTATTATTATGATAATCATTAACCACCAAATACGAGAATTACTAATATATAAAAATGTATAAAACTTATTAATGAATCCTAAAGTTATAGGAATACCAGATAACGATAATATATTAATTATTAACAAAATTGTCAATAGCGGATATTTATAAAACATACCATAATATAATGATAATGGTAATGTATCATATTTTTCATTTTGATAATTATTAATTATATGTATAATAGTGATAATATTTAGGTTAGTAATAACATAATTTATAATATTACTAAATACTATTGGTATAAATTTATTATTGTAGTGTGCAATGATTAGTCCAATTGATAAGTATCCGATTTGTGATATTGAAGAATAAGCAATTAATTTTTTAAAACTAACTTGATTTAGTGCCATTAAATTACCTACAATAATAGATAAGATAGAAATAATCATTACTATATGTATAAAATTATTATTATTATTTAGCAAGTTATATAACACTAGTTTGAATAATATAACAAATGTAGCTAATTTAATTGTTATATTAAGAGTAATTAATATCGGAATTGGTATATGTTGATAAATATTATTAACCCATAAATGACATGGTACTAACGATAATTTAAAACAAATACCAACTAATAATATAATTAATCCAAATGTATAGATTTGTTTATTATTAACGATATTTGTTGTAATCAATAATAAATTATGGCTACTATTATAGATTAATAGTACACCTAAAATAGTTAATAATAGCGTTACTGTAGAAGTAATCATATATTTAATTGATATACTTATTATATTATAGTTAGTTTTATAATTTATTATTCCAATTAGAGATATAGAAGTTAATTCCATACTTAATAATATAATAGCAAAGTGATTAGTATTAATTAGTAAGTAAGAACTGATTATTATAATTAGACTAAATAAATAAATTTCATTATATCTAATATTAGATAATTTCATCCAATTATTAATTTGGGTAATATTAACTATACTAATTATTAGTATTAATACACTAAATAACCAGGTATGCGAATTAATAAAGATTAAGTTATTAATATTAATTGTATTATTTTTATTAATAACTGTAATTATTAATGTGCAAAATATACTAATAATAGTAATCGTATAATTAATTACTGTTGTACAATTTAACATAATTGCACATACAATTAAAAATATTGCCCCACTAATAATTATTAGCGGTAATAACGTAAATAATTCATAGTTTATCATAATAGTAAAATTATTTATTTATTTTAAATAGCATAGTTAAAATTAACTGTGGATATACACCTAGCAATATTAATACTATCGCTAGTATTAATAATACTAATTGATCTTTTCTAGTAATATTAAACATATAATTATTAATTAGTGTATATTTACCATAACATATTAATTGTAGTGTTCTTAATGATGGTATAACTAATAATAATAAGCTTATGATAATTATTATAGTTAATATTGGGTTAATACTAAAATTAGCTAATAATATTGTAAATTCACCAATAAAATTACCAGTACCAGGTAATCCAAAGATAGCTGTAATGAATATTGTTAATAATGCTGGTATAATACCCATATTAGCCCATAAACCATTAATAATATTAATGTTTCTTGTGTTTAAATATTTATAAAAATAACCTGTAATAATAATTAATCCGGTAGTAGATATACTATGTGATAATATAAATATTATGATGCCATAATAAGCAGTGCTGTAGACACTATATATTGCTATTAATAATAATCCCATATGAGATATACTTATATATGATATAATACGTTTTACATCAGTTTGACTAAATGACATTATAGCACCATAAATAATATTAGATAAACCAATTATGGATATAATTAATATAAATTGATTAGAACTAATTGGAAAAAATGGTATGCAAAAACGTATAATTCCATATATTGCTGTTTTTAATAAAAAACTATTTATATCCATTACACCATTAGTTGGAGCATATGTTTGTATTTCAACATACCAACTATGTAATGGTACAATTGGTATTTTAATAGCAAATGATATAAATAATGTTATCATTAATAAATACTCAGTATATTTATTTAAATTTAGGGATATTAAATCTTGATAATTAAAACTCCATACACCATGAGTATTATGATATATATTAGCTAGAATCACAATAACACTTAGCATACATAAACTACTAATTTGAGAATATATAAAAAATTTGGTTGCAGCCTTTAAGCATAAATTATTACTAGTACATTTTCTATAACCGAAATTAGTAGTTAAAAAATATACTGGAATATTAACTATTTCCCAAAAACATAAAAATAAAAACGTATCAATTGATAAAAACATACCAATTGTGCAGCTAATAATAATTAATATATTAAAATGAAATAATCCTATATTAGGATGATTATTTGATATACATAATACTGATATTAATCCTAAAAAGATTGTTAATAACAACATTATGATTGTTAAATTATCTACGGCTAGAAAAAAATTAACACCAATTGATATCCAATTAATATTGTATGTTAATAACCATAATGTATTATGAGGATGTATTGTATTCTGACATTGTTGATATATCAAAATAAATAATAGTAATTCTGTAAATAAAGTAATAATTGCAATAATACCCGGCAAAATATGATTAATTCGTTCACATTGCCAACATATAATACCACCAATTATAGGAATAATTATTAACCAGGATAATAACATTTAATTTAAAAAATATAAAAATTATAAATATATATAAATAATAATACAACTAATCCTATTAATGTACTATTAATATACCAATGTAATATATTAGTTTCAGTATATAAAATAAAATTATTAATATATTTTATTATAAAAATAACAAAATTAATCAATTTTGTTAACGGATCAGATTGTAGTTTATTAGTAATTAAATAATAAGGTTTTATAAGAATATTTTTATACAATTGATCTAATCCATATAATAACAAATATTTTATACATGAAAAATAATAATTATCCTTAATAAGGAATTTTTGACAATACCAAATGTTAATTGATATAACAATACTAATAATATTAATTATAACAAAAATTAGTTCAAATAATATACTACTGATAGAATTGTTATAATTTACAATATTAATCTTATAAGAAACTATTATTGCTCCAATAACAGTAGCTAATATAATTAATATAATTATTGGTATGTCGCGATAAACATTGAAATTATTCAATATTTTAAATTCTATATTTATCTTATTATATATAATTAATATAGTACGAAAAGTATACATTGTAGTTATTATAGTGCTAAATATAACAATACAAAATAAATAATAATTATTACTAATTAAAATATAATTAATTATATTACTTTTTGAATAAAATCCAGCAGTAATAAATGGAAATGCAGATAAAGAACTACCACCAACTAAAAAACCTAAATACGTTATAATAGGTAATTTTTTAATTGGAGATAATTTAAATATTTGTTGTTCACCATAAATATTAATTAATACACCAGTGGAAAGAAATAATAATGATTTACAAAATGCATGTATAACTAAATAGTATAAAGATATATTCCAAGCACTAATACTTAATGTTATAAACATATAACTAATTTGACTAACAGTAGAATATGCTAATATTTTTTTAATATTGCTTTGCAATAATGCTGATAAACTAGATATAATTATTGTTATAATTCCTATGTATTGCATAAATAATAATGTTGTTGGTGTAAGAGCAAAAATTTTGTGCATACGAATAACTAAATATATTCCTATTGTAACCATAGTAGTAGAATGAATTAAAGCAGATACTGGAGTTGGTCCGACCATTGCATCTTTTAACCATGAATATAATGGAAACTGTGCTGATTTACCAATAATTCCAATAACTATCATGTATGTAATTAACAATAAAACTGTCTTGTTATGATACAACATTAGATTATTATCTATATCATTAAAATTAAAACTTTTATATTCATAATAAATTAAAAATATTGCTACCAGCAAGAATATATCACTAAATCGATTCATAATAAAAGATTTCATAGCAGAATAATAATTATTATCATCACGATAATAAAATCCTATTAATAAATAACTACAAAAACTTACTAACTCCCATCCAAAAAACATAAAAAATAAATTATCTGCTAATATTACAATTAGCATACCAGTAATAAATAAATTAATATAAGCAAAAAATCTTGAGTATCCTTCTTTTTTATTCATATACCATAATGAATATATTTTAATTAGCAATCCTACCCCTATAATTAACCAAGACATTACTAATGATAATTGATCTAAATATAATGAGTATGATAATGTTATTTGTGGTAAGGATAATTCCCATAATGTTTGTTTTATTACCAAAGTAGTATTGTGATAACGATTAGTAATTATTATAATAGTTACCGTTAGTAATCCAATAACTAAAAAATTAATTAAGTTTATTATTGAATAGTTTTTTTTATTAACACAACAAAGCAATAAATATCCTGTAAGTGGAAATAATATTAATAAATATAATAAGTTCATATAATACCCTTAATGTATATCATATATACTAGTAATATTATATGTACGATATGCTTTTAATATTAATGATAAATTAACACTAGTATCAATAGCAGCAATACTAATTATTACTAGGTACATAATAAAACCACTAATTTGTCCTAAATAGTTACCTAACATAATAAATGCTAAAGCCATAGCATTTAACATAATTTCTATACTAATCAATATAAAAATCATATTATAATGTAGTACTATCCCAATAAGACCTATTATGAATATAATAAATGTAATAATTAATCCATAAAATAATGAAATCATATTTTTATTTTTTATTAATATATAGTACTACTACTATAGTAGTTAGTAGTAATAAAGAAATTAACTCAACTAATAGTATATAATGTTGAAAAAGACATATACCTATATCATTAATAGTAAATAATGTTTCTTTAAATTCTATAAAACTAATATTATTAATATAAATTAATAATAATAAAATCATCAGCGGTACTGGTACACATAAAATAACTTTTTTATATTTTATATAATTATTAAAATTTTCATTAAACAACATAATGATTATAGTAAATAATATAACAATTGCATTTGCATATAAAATAATTTCTATTATTCCAGCTAATTCTATTTTAAGTAAAAATAATACACATGATGTAAAAAATAAAGATGAAGCAAAATATAATAGAGCATATATAATATTATTAGTAGATATAGTTAAAATACTAAATATAATTAATAATATAGTAATTGCGTAAAATAATAATACCATTTTACCCCTTATATTTTATTTAATAAAAAAATCTACGGTAATAAATTTTTAGTATCTACTAATTTAGTTTTACATTTACTATTACATTTATTAATTTTTGATAATCCAGATTTACGGTAAAAATTATAATTATGATATTTTCCGGTATTAGAAATTAATAAATTATGTTTTTTATATAGTAAATTACTACGATTATAATTACTTAACTCAAAATCTTTAGTTAATTGAATAGCTAAAGTAGGACATGCTTCTTCACAAAAACCACAAAATATACATCTTGCCATATTAATCTGGAAAACTTTTGGATACCAACGACCACTATTATTTTCAGTTTTTTGCAAAAATATACAATTTACTGGACAAACTACAGCACATAAACCACAAGCTACACAACGTTCTGTTCCATCATTATTCTTAGTTAATACTATTTTACCTCTAAATCTATCAGATAAATTAATATTTTTATCTGGATACAAAATAGTTTCTCGTTTATTTAGAGATTGTAGTCCTACTAAACAAATACTACGTATAACTGTACTTATACTAATAATTATATTTTTAATTTTATTTAAAATAAACATATATAAATAATTTAAATTGTTATTTTTATTTACTTAATAAACACACAAATGCAGTAAGTAATAAATTTATTAAAGATATTGGTAAACATACTAACCAACTAAATTTTATAATATGATCATATTTTGGTCTAATTAATGATGCTCTAATTAAAATGAATAATATAATACAAAGCATTAATTTTAAAATAAACCATAAACAAGATGGTAATAAAGGACCATAACCGCTACCAAGAAAGAGCGTTACTATCATAGCTGATGATGCGATCATACTAATGTATTCACCTATAAAGAATAAACTAAATTTTACTCCAGAATACTCAATATGATACCCGCTAACTAATTCTTGTTCTGATTCAGGATGATCAAAAGGATGACGATGACAAATAGCTAAGCTAGCTATAAAAAAATTAATAAAACCTAAAAACTGTGGTATAATATTCCACAAATGTTGTTGTGATGCAACTATATCTATTAAGTTAAATGATTTAGATTTAACTACTACTCCCATAATAGATAATCCTAAAAATAGTTCATAACTAACTACTTGAGCTACTGCTCTTATAGCTCCTAACATAGCATATTTATTATTACTAGCCCAACTAGCTAGTATTATTGGATAAATAGATATTCCTGAAAGAGCTAAAAATAGTAATACACCTATATTTAACTTAGATAAAAATTTACTAGCTGTAATTGGTATAATAAGGAATATCGGAATTATATAAATAAATGATATAATTGGCGCAATATTAAATAAATATTTATTACTAAATTTTGGTGTCCAATCCTCTTTTAATAACATTTTTATCATATCAGCAACTACTTGTAATGTTCCATATGGACCAACCCTATTTGGTCCATATCTATTTTGTACTAGTGCTAATAATCTTCTTTCAATAAAACTAAGATAAGCAGCGGTTATTATTATAATCAACAATAATAATATTAATTTTATTAAATTAATTAAATCGTATAATGTAATCATAATTATTTATTTATATTACTAATAGTTAATCCAGATAAAAATAATGGAATTCCAGGTAGTCCTATTGGTAATCCTATATTGCCAGAGCGTAGTTTATTACTTAATTTTACAGGTAAGGTAAAACTATCTCCCATACATGTAAATGTAAACAAATTATTTTTAATATTAAGTTTTTTTATATCTTTATAGCTAATTACAACATATGCTAATGAAGTAACATATTTAATTACTTTTATTCTTTGTGATGTTTCTTCACTACCAAACATATTCCAGTATGGAACAATCAACCACTCATTGATTTTTTTATTACTATCTATATAACTAAAATAATTCATATCTACAGTTTTTCTATTAAATAATTTAATACTTGTATTAGAATTTTGATATTTATTATGTTCAATATTTAATGATTTTGATATATTAACATCAATATATTTTAATTTATAATTATTTAAATTTTTTTGTTTATTATCAAATTCTTCATTGGTAAAAAAACATTTATTTCTTTTATCGCATAAATTATCTACAGCATTATAACCACAATTACGTGGAATATTTGTAAATGATTCTTGTTTTTCTATGTTATAATTACTAATTACATTAATATCACTTAATTTTGGTACTTGTTTAATTAGTGATTTCATTACATCATTAACATTTTTCCATTTTATTGGTTTATTTAAATACTTGTTATTTATACTATGTAGCCAATACCAACTATCTAATAAATAATTTTTATTATTTATATATTTATCATATGGTTTAAAGAATTTTTGAACTCTACCTTCATAATTAACTACTGTACCATTACTTTCTGTATTACTAGTAGTTGGTATAACAACATTTGCTTTTTTCATGACACTATTATATTTATAATCTAGTATAATAATTGTACTAATACTATTTAATAGTTTATTTAATCTATTTTTTGCTACATATCTATACAAATCATTTTCTAGTATAATTAATCCATCAGCTTGTTTACGTTCTAATAAGTTTAAAGCTTGTTCTATACTACCTTGATTATTAATTAATGATAAGCCTAAACTATTAGCACAATTAGTAATAAAATTAATACCAACATTAATTTTTTTATTTTTTAATGCAATTGCAATATTTGCAGCTGCTTTAATTACATTTTTATTAGTAGTAGTTCCACTAATAATTAATACTTTGTTAGCATGAATTAAATCGTAAGCAATTTTGTTAATCTCTTTTATTAATTTATTACTTATATTGATAACTTTTGGTGATGAATTATCTATTATATTAGCTAACATAAACCCTAATCTAGCTTGATCATCTAATGATCCATAATAACACCAGGTTGCAATATCATCTAAATCAGTCACATCAATACTAGTAATAAATAATAAGTTTTTTCTTTGTTGAATATAATTTTTTACTGCATCGCTATGCCAATTTTTTATATCTATTTTGCTAGTTATATTTACTGCATTATTAATTGCTTGTCTAATAGATAATGCCATTCTAGCTCCAGTTTCTGAAACATTTTCTCCTAGTATTAAAATGGCATCATAACTTTCTACTTCTAATAGAGATGGTACATAAATACCACTATTAGTTAATATTTGTATTATTAATAATAATAATTCATATTCGTTTTGAGTTATACCTAGATAAAAATTATTTACCCCAACTAATTTATTTAAGGCAAAGTTATTTTCCATACTTGCCCTTGGTGAACCTAAACCAATAATATTTTTAGAATTTTTTACTAAGTTTGCAACTATTCTAATAGTATCTTTAATACTAATTGAAGATACTTTATTAACACTACGGTATACTGGATAATGAATAAAATATGACTTACTTAACGGATGACCAAAACGTCCTAAATCACATAAAAAAAAACCATTAATATCACTACTATAACGATTTTCTATATAACGTAGTGAACCTAAATAAGTACCAACATTAATATTACAACCTATACTACATTTTAAACATATACTAGGTGTCAAATTTATATCCCATTTCCTAGTATACACATTAGAATATATTTTATCAGTAAACACTCCAGTTGGACAAATTTCTACTAAATTACCAGAAAATCTATTTTTTAATATTCCGTCATTAACACGACCAAAATATATATTATTTCCTGATCCATAAACACCAAAATCATTACCTCCAGAATAATGACAATAAAATCTTACACATCGATAACAACCAATACATCTATTCATATGATGATTAATAAATGGACCAAGGTATTGATTTTTATATATTCTCTTATTAAAACGATATTTTCTTATAAAATGTTTATTTAATATAACCATATTTTGTAGATGACAATTACCAGCTTTCTCACAAACTGGACAATCATGAGGATGATTAACCATCATTAATTCTATAATATATTTTCTAAATTTAATAATGTCATAATGATTAGTTGAAATGATCATATTTTTTGTTACTGTAGTCATACAAGACATAACTACATTACCAATATTATCATATTGATTACTGTACTGTTTAACAGCACATTGTCTACATACTCCAACACTACCTAATGCAGGGTGCCAACAAAAATATGGAATATTAAATCCTAAAGACAAACAAACATGTAATAAATTATTATTTTTATTTACTGAATAATAATCTCCATTTATACTTATACTTATCATTTTCCAATACCATGAATTTATTAAAATAATATTATTAATTATAACATAATAATAAATACATTTAATGTTTTAGTTTTGATTTAAATTCGAAATAAAAATATTTTATTGCACTTCTTAATGGTTCAATAGCTCCAGGGGCATGAGCACAAAAACTTTTATTATGCATTAAAGTAAAACATAATTGATTTAATGTAAAAATATCATGTTTTTTACTTTTATATTGTTTAATTGATTTTAATATTTTTACAATCCAGGGTAATCCTTCACGACATGGAGTACATAATCCACATGATTCTCTTGAAAAAAATTCTTCTATGTTACAAATTATATCTATAATATCAGTAGTATCATCTATTGCAATAGCCATTGCTGTTCCTAACCTACTTCCAGCATTAAATATATTATCAAAATCCATTGGTAAATCTAAGTGTTTATCTAATAATAAAGCTGTACTAATACCGCCTGGTAACCAGGCTTTTAATTTTTTATTATCTATTATTCCTTCAGCATAATCTTCTAGTAAATTACGTGCAATAATACCAAAAGGTACCTCCCATAATCCTGGATTATTTACATGACCGGAAAAACCCATTAATTTAGTACCATGATCATTACTATTATTTATTGAAATACTTTTATACCAATTAGAACCATACAGTATAATTGCAGGTATATTACATAATGTTTCGACATTATTTACACAAGTAGGTTTACCCCATAATCCAATATCAGTAGGAAATGGTGGTTTGTATCTTGGGTTTGCTCTACGTCCTTCAAGAGAATTAATTAAAGCAGTTTCTTCTCCACTAATATAACGTCCAGCTCCACTATGAATAACTAATTCAAAATCAAAATTACTATTTAAAATATTTTTACCTAATAAGTTATTATCTACTGCTTCGTTAATTGCATAATTTAAATTATTTAATTCATTATAATATTCACAACGTAAAAAAATATATCCTTTATTAATATTTAGAGTGTAAGCTGATATTAACATTCCTTCTATTAATAAATGAGGTAATTGTTCTATTAACACACGATCTTTATAAGTACCTGGTTCCATCTCATCAGCATTACAAATTAAGTAACCCTGATTATTTGTTGTATTTTTTAAAGTAACTAACCATTTTTTGAATGTATAAAAACCACTACCTCCCCGACCTCGTAATTTAGATTGTTCCACCATATTAAGTATCATTTTGTTGTGCATAGACAACGCTTTTCTTGCTCCTTGATAACCAAGTTTTTTTATATACTCCGATAACCATACTGGTTTATTATCACTACGTAATCTCCAAGTTAATGGATGTGTATATTCTGTTTTTTTTATATCAATCATAAATATTTATTTATTATATTAATAATATCTTTTTTTAATATTTTGGTATAAATATCATAATTAACCATTATAATTGGACTATAATCACATCTTCCTAAACAGCTAGTTGGTAGAAATGTAAATTTATTATTTTTAGTAGTTTGACCTAACTTAATATTCAATATTAATTCAATATTTTTTCTAATGCTATCAGCATTATGTAAATAACAAACCACACTATCACAATAGTATATAATATTTTTACCTACTGGTTTACGAAATATTTTACTATAAAATGTTGCTACTGATTCTACTTCGCTAACTGATAAACTTAATATTTTTGCGATATAAACAATTTCTTTATTTGGTACCCAGCCATATTTAATTTGTGCGATCTTCAAGGCTTCAATTATTAATGATCTTGGATGTTCATATAAATTCTTTTTTTTATTTATAATTTTATATTCTTCTTTTATTATCATACTTAACTATATATTATACTAAATATTATTATTTATTTTATCTATCAACATCTGACATAACAAAATCTATACTACCAAGATAAGATATTAAATCTGGGATAAAACTACCTTTGATTACACTAGGAATTTGTTGTAGATGAGGAAAACTAGGAGTACGAATTCTAGTTCTATAACTTACAGCATCACCATCACTTATTAAATAATAACTATTTATTCCTTTAGTGCCTTCAATCATTTCTAACGATTCATTAGCTAATATAGTTGGTCCCCAAGAAATATTTATAAAATGATTAATTAAAGATTCTATATTATTTAAAGTTTGATTTTTATTGATGGGAGTAGTTAGATTATGATATACCTTAAATGGTCCACTAGGCATATTATTTAAACATTGCTTCAAAATATTAATACTTTGAAATATTTCTTCTATTTTTAATATTAAACGATTGTAACAATCACTTATTCCATTACCAATTGGAACTTCAAAATCAAAATTTTCATAACCAGAATAAGGACGATACTTACGTATATCAAAATCAATGCCAGTAGCTCTTAAGGCAGTACCAGTAATTCCCCAATTAATAGCGTCTTTACTACTATATGCAGCAACACCTTTTGTACGACTACGTAATATACTATTATTTATAGAAATTTTTATATAATTATTTAATCTTTTAGGTAACCAATCTATTAACTCTTGTAATAATTTTTGCCATCCTGATGGTAAATCATTAGCTAAACCGCCAATACGAAACCAAGCTGGATGCATTCTAGCACCAGTAATATATTCTATAATATTATAAATCTTTTGTCTATCGGTAAAAATTAAAAATATTGGAGTCATGCCACCTAAATCATGAATATAAGTACCTACATATAACAAATGACTATTAATTCTAAATAATTCAGATAACATTATTCTTATTACTTTTATACGTTCAGATACTTTAATTCCAGCTAATTTTTCTATTGCTAATATATATGGCATCTCATTTATACATCCACCAAGATACTCTATACGATCAGTATATGGTATATAATTATGCCACGTTTTAAATTCACTAATTTTTTCTGCTCCCCGATGATGATATCCAATATCAGGTATACAGTTAATAATTTGTTCTCCTTTTAGTTGTAAGATTAAACGAAATACGCCATGTACAGATGGATGATTAGGTCCTAAGTTTAATATAGTATATTTTTTATATTGATTATCATCTTGAATATTAGTTTTCCATTCATTAAAATTAAAAGATACTTCATTATTTAAAATAATTTTATTATAATATTCGTTATTATTATGATTATGCTCTTGTTCAGTTGCTTTAGTTAAATAGTCTTTGCGTAATGGATAACCAATCCAATTTTTAGGCATAATAAGATGAGTTAGATTAGGATGGTTTATAAACCTTATACCAAACATTTCCCAAGTTTCACGTTCGTACCAGTTAGCATTAATAAATATATTACTTATAGTTGGTATATATAAACTATCTTTTGATAGCGCTACCTTTATTATAATATCATGATTTCTTTCTATAGAAATTAAATGATAAAATACGGTATAGTCTAGTTTAGGTATATCACTAAAATTTTTTCTTAGTCTTTCATCTACACCATGTAGATCATATAGCATAGAATACGGTTTAATTAATTTTTGTTTTAAAAAGATAATTGTTTTTATCAATAAATCACGATTAATCCATATTATCGGATATTTTATTTTAGTTTTTTGTACAATTAAATTATCTAAACATAAATAAGATTTTAACTGTTTAATTAATAAATAATTACTATTGTTCTTTATTTTTTTTATCATAATTAATTTATGATATTTTAGTAGTTTATGATAAATTTAATTACTTTAATTAATTATTATTTTTATGATAGCACATATTATCGTTAACAACTAATGATAGTGGTCGTTTTTTACTTCTTATAAATTTTTGTAATAATAATAAAGCTTGAATATATGCTTCTGGTCTAGGAGGGCAACCAGGTATATAAATATCAACTGGAATAATTCTATCTACTCCTTGAACTACAGAATATATATCATACATACCACCAGAATTAGCACAAGCACCCATAGATATTACCCATTTTGGTTCTAACATCTGTTCATATAATTTTTTTATTATTGGTGCCATTTTAATAAATGGTGTACCAGCTATGACCATTAAATCTGATTGTCTAGGTGATGAACGAATTACTTCTGATCCAAATCTAGCAATATCATGAACAGCAGTAAAAGTAGTAGTCATTTCTACGTAACAACAAGATAACCCAAAATTATATGGCCACAAAGAATTACTTAGTCCCCAATTAGCTAACTTAGCTAAGCTAGCTTTCAATTTACTAAAAAAAAGTATTTTTTTTGTTATCAAATTAAACAATTATTATCTACTTATCAAACTCAAAAACATTATTATGTATAATATAAAATAAACTAACTAAGATAGTGATCATAAATAGTATCATACAAAAAAAAATATTCCAACCTAAATTAATAGCATTAATAGACCAGATATATAAATAAATACATTCAGTATCAAATAATGTAAATATTATAGATATTAAATAAAATTTATTACTTACATAAGATCTAGAAAGACCTATAGGATTAATACCACTTTCAAATGGTATATTTTTATTTTTTGTATCTATAAATTGTAAATAATTTTTTAATAAAAATTTAATAAATAATATTATAAAACATAATATCAAAGAAATAATAACTAATGTAATAAACAAATAAAAAAAATTATTGATAATATAGATATGTAGCATATATATTCCATTTAAAACTTATCTAATAATAAAATTTATTATTTATGTATTACTTCTAACATAAAAATAAATTATTAGATAATTTTATATTAAGAAATTTAAATACGATTTATAAAATAGTTAATTATATCATTAATATTTTTAAAATAAAAATAAAAAAAATATTGTTAATAAATAAATAATTATTTCTAATTTTGATATATAATAATAATTTTAAATAACTAATATAATAGTATCTCTTTATAGTTAAAAATAATATTTTTCTTTCTTTTAGTATTACGTAAAAATACTTTAATAATTAAACTATCATTATAACTATTAGCTATTCCAGATAATATTTTTTAATAAAACATATGAATATTAAATAACTCAAAACTAATACTTACAGAAATATTATTGTTTACATATTATATTTAATAGTTTTTACTTTTTATTGATAGATTTATTTATAATTTTATAGCTTTTAAATACGTTATTTATAATTAAATACGTTTGCATATTTATCATATTTTTTATAATATTTATAATAATCTTATTCTATAAATTATTTTATTTAATTCACTAATAGTAATAGTTAATTTTTTAATGTATTTATATATTAATAAATTATTAATTGACTATTAAAAATAATTATGTTTTTTAACTATAAAAAATACTGATAGAAATCATATTATCAAATAATTTTTTTATTAGAATTAAATATAAAACATCTTTTACTATTAATTATTTTCATAATATTACTAACAGTTATAAATGATCCTAATACTATAGCTACATCATTATAATTAATACTATTTATCATATAATACCAAGCTTCACTAATATTATTAAATGATAAACTATTAGTATTAGTATGTTTAATTAAATCAATACAATTTGCTGATCTATGATGTTTAATATTAGTACAATACCATTTATTAACTAATGGATTAAGTATATTAATTATTTTTATAAAATCTTTATCACGAAATATACCTATTAATACATGTATTTTGCCTGATATTGGTAATTTTTTTAAAAAATTAATTAAATATTTGATAGCATGAAAATTATGTGCTACATCTAAAATAATATATGGATTTATATTAATTACATTAAACCGACCAGGTAACCAAGCATTAACTAAACCATAACAAATATTTTCTCTTTTTATAAGAAATGGTAATTTATTTATAACAGCTATAGCTATAGCTGCATTTTTTATTGGAATATTTATAGGTATTGGTAAGTTATTCAATTTTTTATTATGATCCTGCCAACACCAATAATTATTATTATGTATTAACCACCAATCATACTTATAACGATATAATATAGTACCAATAGTATCTGCTATTTCATAAACACTAATTGGTATATCATTATCACCTATAACTGCTACTACATTAGAACGAAATATACCAGATTTTTCTTTAGCAATGTCATTTCTAGTTAATCCTAAAAATTTAGTGTGATCTAAGTCTATATTTGTAATTATGGCTAAATTAGTGTTAACAATATTAGTTGCATCTAATCTACCACCTAATCCAACTTCTAATATTACTACATCTAATTTAAATTGACTAAATATATGTAATGCTGATAAAGTAGTAAATTCAAAATAACTTAATGAAGTTAATTTTCTAACATAATTTATAATATTAAATGATTTAATATGTACTGAATTACTTAATTCTTTACCGTTAATTCTAATTCTTTCTTTATAATTTATTAAATGTGGTGAATTATATACACCAACACGCATACCTCTATGAAGTAATATTAATTCTATTAGACGACAAGTTGTACCTTTACCATTAGTACCACTCACAGTAATAACAAATGGTGCTAAAGGTAATATATCTAACTTATTAGCTACAAAAAATATTCTATCTAATGTTAAATCAATTTCTTTATAATGTATGTTACTAATGTAATTTAACCAATTATTAATCATATAAACTATTTTGGATATGTTCTATGAGTTAATTTTGCTAATATTCTAGCTACACGTATTCGTATATCTAGTCTATGTATTATTAAATCTATTGCTCCTTTATCTAATAAAAACTCACTTTTTTGAAAATTATCTGGTAATTTTTTATGTATAGTTTTTTCTATAATACTTGATCCAGTGAAACCAATTAATGCTTTTGGTTCAGCAATATTAATATCACCTAACATTGCTAAACTTGCAAAAACACCACCCATAGTTGGATTAGTTAATATTGTAATGTAAGGTAAACATTTTTCTTTTAAATAATATATTGCAGCGCTAACTTTAGCCATTTGCATAAGAGCTAATATATCTTCTTGTATTCTAGCTCCACCACTTGCAATAAAACATATTAACGGACAATTATCTTTTAATGATTGATTAACAGCCATTAGAAATTTTTCACCTACTGCAACGGACATAGAACCACCGATAAATTTGAATTCAAATGATAAAGATATTACTGGCATATTATATAATGTTCCTTTAATAACTATTAGTGAATTATATTCTTTAGTTAATTTTTTTGCCATTATTATACGATCTTTATACTTTATTCTATCTTTAAAATTAAATATATCTTTATCTATAATATTAGTACCTAACTCTAATTTTTTATTTTTATCTAAAAATGTATTTAATCTTAATCTAGCTGATATATACATATGATAATCACATTTAGGACATACATTTAAATTTTTTATTAATTCTTTTTTGTAAAGAATCTGATTACAATTATCACATTTTGTCCATATATTATTTGGTATATATGATTTGTTAGTTACTTTAATATTTTTGTTTATAATTTTATTAATCCAATTCATATAAATTATAAATTATAGTAAAATTTTATTAATTTTTAAAAAAAATATTTAACATTAAAGTATCTTGGAATTAAAAATTTACGTGGATAATATACTAATATTAAATATAAACCGTTTGCTGAAGCAGTTTTAATAAAATTATTTTTTTTATTTACACTAATAATATTTTTTATCCAACTAATTGATTTTTTTCCAGAACCAATATCTAATAATATTCCTACAATATTTCTTACCATATGATATAAAAATGAATTTGCTTTAATATCAATTATTAAATAATGGCCATATCTATTAATAGAAAGATTGTATATTTTTCTCCATGATGATTTAGATTGACAATCTGATTGTTTAATTGAAATAAAATTATGTTTTCCTATTAAGTAACTTGCTGCCTTTTTCATACTATATTCATTTAATAAATAATATATATGGTTAACTTTATTGCAATACAAAGATGAACGTATCTTATTATTATATATAATATATTGATATCTTCTCGCATAAGCACTATACCTAGCATGAAATGAATCTGGTACTCTTTTAATCCATTTAATGGAAATATCGTTAGGTAAATTAGTATTCATCCCCATTATCCAAGCTCTATCTGGTAAATTAGTATTTGTTGTAAAATGAATTACTTGTCCAATAGCATGTACTCCGGCATCTGTTCTTCCAGCACAAAAAATATCAATTTTTTCATTAGTTATACTAAATATTGCTTTTTCTATTTCTTCTTGTATGCTAGGTAGGTTTTTTTGTTTTTGCCAACCATAGTATTTGGTACCATCATATTCAACACCGAATGCTAGTTTCATTTTTAATTTAAAATAATTAATTTAAACATAGATTATATAATTATAATTTATTATCTAATAATAAATATAATACTTAAAAAATTTATTAAATAAACTAATATTATTAAATATAATACTAATTATTTAGTATTCATTATGCTATTTATAATTATGTTTTAGTAAATCAAAATTATCATAGTTAATAATTATATTTTTAATTAAATATCATTACTTTTTTATATTGTATATTTTAATAACTAATATTGTTAAAGTATTATCACTTAATAAAATATAATTTATATTGTGCTTGATTATAAGATAATAATAGTTTACACTGGTTCTTATTTAAGTTAATATTAAAAAAATTAATACAGTTATTAAATGTTTTAATTATTACATTTATTTATTATTTAATATAGTCTTCTTAATATAAGAATATTAATAATAGTTTTATTAAAAATAAATCATACTAATATAAATTTATTCTAAAATATCTAAAATAATACATACCAACTTATTATCATTTATTATGTTTAATGAAAATTTATTATCCATTTCTAATTCCTTATTAATATTGATTACGATATCATCGTATAATATGTTATACAATTAGATTGGATAAATAATAATATATTCATCATACTTAATTACAGTAGTATGTAATGAATTATTCTGTATTTAATAACTAAATTATTTAATAATATTAAATTACAACTATTACCTATTTAATAATAAATTATATAATGTTGTACTATATAAACTTAATCTACATATAAATAATTATTAATATTATTAGTATTAATTATACTAACTATTTTATCATATAAAAATTATTTATTCTTTAAAATATATATATTATAGAAAATATATTTAGTTATTATACTTACAGTATAGTTTCTAATAGTAGATAATTTTATTTTTTATATTTTTGAAATTAAGAATTAATGTAGTTAATTCTTAATTCATTAATTATATAAATTTTAATAAATTATTTTTTAGTAATTATTGATTAATGTTTATAACAGATCTAATTATTAAAACATCTGTATCATATAATATTTTTAGTGATATTTATAAAATACTTACCAAATTATTTAATTAATTGATTAAATAATAATTTAATATATAATATATTTTCGTTTATTAAAATTTTTATAGTTATATTTTTCTCATTACTAATGAAGCATTAGTTCCACCAAATCCAAAACTATTACTCATAACTGTTTTTAACAAACAATTGGTTGTTTTTGTTACTAAATTCATATTTTTTGCTTTTGGATCTAATATTTCTATATTAATACTAGGAGCAATAAAATTATTTTCTAACATTAATAATGTAAATATTACTTCATGTACTCCAGCTGCTCCTAATGAATGTCCTGTCATAGATTTAGTTGATGAAAATGCTGGATGTTTATTGCCAAATGTTTTTTGTATAGCTTCTAATTCTTTTATATCACCTAATACTGTTGATGTTCCATGAACATTAATATAATCTACTGAAGTATTAACATTCTTTAATGCCATTTTCATACAACGTATAGCACCATCTCCAGATGGTATAACCATACTAATACCATCAGATGTAGCCCCATAACCAATAATTTCAGCATATATATGAGCATTACGAGATATAGCATGTTCTAATTCTTCTATTACTATAATACCACCTCCACCAGCTATTACAAAACCATCTCTGTTGGCATCGTATACTCGAGATGCTTTTTCTGGTATTGCATTATATTTAGTAGATAAAGCACCCATAGCATCAAATTCACAAGCCATTTCCCAACATAATTCTTCTCCACCCCCTGCAAAAATTATATCTTGTTTACCATATTTAATAATTTCCATAGCGTGACCAATACAATGTGCTGAGGTAGCACAAGCTGAACTAATAGAATAACTTACCCCTCTTATTCCAAAGAAAGTTGATAAACAAGCAGATATTCCAGAAGACATAGCTTTTGTTACTAAATATGGACTAACTCCTTTTAGCCCTTTAGATTTCATATTAATGGAACCAATAACTTGATTTTTAGGTGATCCGCCACCAGAACCAACAATTAATCCAGTACGATTATTAGATATCATTTCTTTTGGTAAATTAGCATCTATAATAGCTTGTTCCATAGATAAATAAGCGTAAATGGAAGCATCACTCATAAAACGAGATATTTTTCTATCAATGATATTTTTAGTATTTAATTTAATATTTCCCCAAACATGACTACGCATACCAGAATCTTTTAATTCTTGGGAAAAAGTAATTCCTGATGTACCGTTTTTTAATGATTTTATTACTTCTTTTTTATTATTACCAATACTTGATATAATACCTAATCCGGTAATTACCGAACGTTTCATTGATTACCTCTATGTGTTGTAATAATTAGTTAATAATCTAATTATAATACATAAATAATTTATTATATTAAATAATAGTCTTACATAATTAATATTTAAAGTAATACGATTATTTAATATTAGTAAATTTTATATTATTTATTTATACATTGTGTCTGTTGGCGTAATATATGATCCATTAATACAATTGCTAACATAGCTTCAGCTACTGGAATTATTCTAATACCAATACATGGATCATGTCTCCCATGATTAGATAAATTAACATTAGTATTATCATGATTTATAGTTTTTATTGGTATTTTTATGCTAGAAGTCGGTTTAATAGCTAAATTAATAATAATAGGTTGTCCATTACTAATTCCTCCTAAAATTCCACCTGCATGATTACTAATAAAACCATTATGATGCATTTCATCTCTGCTATTACTACCTAACATGCTAACAAATTTAAAACCATCACCAATTTCTATTCCTTTAACTGCACCAATACCCATTAATGCATGAGCAATATCTGCATTTAGTTTATCAAATACTGGTTCTCCTAATCCAATTGGTATATTTTTTGCTATAATTGTAACTTTTGCTCCTACTGAATTTCCTGATTTTTTTAACATATTTAAAAACTTATTAAGTTTGTAAATTTTATTTTTATTTAAGCAATAAAATTTATTATTTTTTATTTTTAAAAAATTTGGAGCATTAAATTTTATATTACCAATTTGGGTTAAATATCCATTAATAATAATATTATAATAATTTAGTAAAAATTTTTTAGCTATAGCTCCAGCAGCAACTCTAACAACTGTTTCTCTAGCTGAAGCTCTACCACCACCTCTATAATCATAATATCCATATTTTTTATGATAAGTAAAATCTGCATGTCCAGGTCTATAAATATTTTCTATATATTTATATTCATTAGAATTATGTCCATAATTCATTATTAATAATCCTATACTAGTTCCGGTAGTTTTTCCTTTAAAAACTCCAGATAAAATTTTTACATGATCTAATTCTTTTCTTGGAGTAACAAATTTAGATATTCCAGGCCTTCTACGATTTAAATCATACTGTAAATCTTTTTCACATAGATCAATTCCAGAAGGAACTCCATCAACTATAGCTCCTATACAAATACCATGTGATTCGCCAAAAGTAGTTACACGAAACAATTGACCAATACTATTTCCAGCCATATATATAAATTATTTTATTTTTTATTAAATTCATAGCTAACGGTTTTACAATAATTTTTTATAATGTAAAAGTTGATCTTTTGTTAAATAAAAAATATTATTGTTATATAACTTAATCCAATTGAATAATATTTTTGGATGTTCTTTAATTAATTTATTTTTATTTGTTCCAACTTCACAAAATAATAACCCATTTTTACATAAATATTTACTTGAATGATATATAATTTTATTTATTATATATAAATTATTATTACCAGATAATAAACTAATTATTGGTTCATAATGAAATTCTTTTGATAGATAATTTATTTCTTTTTTACTTATATAAGGAGGATTTGCTATAATTAAATCGTATTGGTTATTAGGTAATAACATTTGGAATAAATCTGAATAAATTGGTGTAATTTGTTTTTCTAGGTTATAATTTTGTATGTTTATTTCAGCTACATCTAATGCATCATAAGATATGTCTACTGCATCAATTATAGCATTTTTATATATATTAGCTATTAGTATAGCAAGACAACCACTACCAGTACACATGTCCAATATATATTTTGGTTTAAATTTTAATATGCCAGAAAATTTATTAGTAATTAATTTTCCTATTGGTGATCTTGGGATAATTACATTACGATTAACAAATAATTCTAATCCGTAATACCATGCTATATTAGTTAAATATGGTACTGGTATACGTTTATTAATACGAAAATTAATTAAATTAAATATATAATCTTTTTCTTTTGATGTTAACTTAGCACGATATACTTCTTTTGGTGTATCTATAGATAGATTTAAGCTACTAAATACTAAGTAAAAAGCTTCATCCCATGAATTATCAGTCCCATGTCCATAACAAACATTTGAATTATTTAATTTACTAGAAATCCATCTTATTATATCTAATATAGAATGTAGCTCTTTTATTTCTATTTTTGATAACATAATAAAGATTTATTAATAATTAAATTAGGAACTAACATTAATTGTATATGAAATTATTAATTATGTAAATATTAAGTTAGAATAATATAATTTTTTAAATTATTAAATCTGTTTTAGTTTATAATAAAATTTTTAATTAATTATTACTTAGTAAGTAGTATTAGTATTTAATTTAATAAATATAATTTTTATATGTACATTTTATAAAATATATTAATGTAATTTTTACTATATTATTTAATTAGTTTATTCTTTTAACGCTTATTAAATTTTTTAATTTATTCTATAATAATTAATACAATAATTATTTTAATTAATATGTTATATTTAAAAAATAATTAATTTATTTACAAACTTTTAAATAAAACTTAGATAGTGAGATATTTATGTTTTCTAAATTTTTACATTTTTTATTAACTATTACTATAATAGTATTTTTGACAACAATCTTAAACAAAAAACGTAAGAATATTAAAGTAAGATTTATACTACAATTATTATTAATAGAGATTTTATTAGCATATATATTATTGAATTCATCAGTTGGGTTAATATTAATAAATTTATTATCAAATATTTTTAACAAATTATTAACTTTTGCATTTTCAGGAACTGAATTTGTATTTGGAGGTATGTATAAATATAAATTAGCATTTTTTTTTATAACTGCTTTATGTCCAATTATATTTATTTCTGTATTAATTGGTATACTACAATACATTCGTATATTACCTATAATAATAATTACTGTTGGGACAATTTTATCAAAAATTAGCGGTGTTGGTAAATTAGAATCATTTAATGCTATTAGCTCTTTAATATTAGGACAATCTGAAAATTTTATTGCTTATAAAAGTATTCTATATAAAATACCAAAAAATCGTATGCATAATATGGCAATTACAGCTATGTCAACAGTATCTATGTCTATTATTGGTTCTTATATAAGAATATTATCTCCAAAATATGTCATTACCGCAATAATTTTAAATATATTTAGTACCTTTGTTATATTATTATTATTAAATCCATATAATATAAACTATGATTATGATATTAATATTAAAAGTCTACATGAAAATAAAGGTTTTTTTGAAATGTTAAGTGATTATATTATAACAGGATTTAAGGTAGCTATTGTAATAGCAGCTATGTTAATAGGATTTATATCATTAATATCTATGATAAATTATTTATGTAATTTAATAATAGGTATTAATTTTCAAGAATTATTAGGTTATATTTTTTCACCATTTGCTTGGATTATAGGTATTCCTAAGAAAGATATAATAAACGCTGGTAGTATTATGGCAACTAAATTAGTATCAAATGAATTCGTTGCTATGATGAATTTAAAACATATGTCTAATAATTTATCATCTAGATCTATAGGTATTTTATCAGTATTTTTAGTATCATTTGCTAATTTTTCTTCTATAGGTGTAATATCTGGATCCATTAAAAGTTTAGATAAAAATCAAGGGGATATAATTGCTAAATATGGATTTAATCTTGTATATAGTTCAACATTAGTTAGTGTATTATCAGCTGCTATTTCTGGAGTAATAATTGGATAAAGACATTATCTTTTCATTACTATAAAAAAATTTCTTATTCTATTAATAACATTAAATTTTCCAATAATATAAATTACCTGACTTAATGGTGGTGAAGAGATACTATTAGTTATTAAGAATCTTAGTAATTGATAAAAAGTTTTTTTATTTTCCTTATCTAAAGGAATTTGATTTAAAATTTCTTGAATTTTACAAATACTCCAATTACTAATTTTTTTTAAACTTAATATAAAATTTTTAAATACATTTATAAAAACCATTTTATTACTAATATTAAAATTATCTAAACAACGTAAACTTAAATCAATATTATTATTGTATAGATATTGATATTTATCAATAATTTCTTTCATTGTATTACATCTTGATACAGTTAATTTTAATAAATCCTTTATCTTGACATGTTCACTAAAATTTAAATTTAGAAATTTTACATAATTAATAAAATTATTAGTAATATAATTAATCGGTAAATTTTTCATATAATAGCCATTATACCATAATAACTTATTAATATCAAACTTACTAGGAGACTTATTAATTTTATTTAAACTAAATAAATTTACCACTTCTTCTAAATTGAATATTTCTTTATTGCCGTATGACCAACCTAATCTTATTATATAATTAATTAAAGCTTCTTTTAAAATACCAATATTATAGTAATACATAATATTTGTGGATTTATTACGTTTAGATAATTTTTTTCCATTACTATCTAATAGTATAGATAGATGAGCATAATTAGGTAAATTCATTCCTAACGATTTTAATATATTTATCTGACGTGGAGTATTACTAATATGTTCTTCTCCTCTAATAATATGAGTAATACCCATATCATAATCATCAATTACAGAGCAAAAATTATACGTTGGTATATTATTTGCACGTAATATTATTAGATCATCTATTTCATTATTATTAAATAATATTTTTCCCCTTACTAAATCTTTAAAAATAACATAACCACTATCAGGATTACGAAATCTTACTACGTAATTATTACTACTATTATTAGTATGTTTTATATTTCTACAATGACCATCATATTTAGGTTTAATTTTATTAACTACTTGCAACTCCCTTAATTTATTTAGTCTATTACTTGAACAAAAACATTTATAAGCAATATTATTTTTTAACATGTAATCAATTACAGAGTAATACCTATTTAATCTACTAGTTTGACAATAAGGAATATTATCCCAATTTATACCTAACCAAGTCATACTATCCATTATGTGTTGTTTATAATGCTCTTTATTTGATCTGACTAAATCAGTATCCTCTATACGTAAAATAAATTTACCATTTTTGTGACGAGCAAATAACCAAGAATATAAGGCAGTACGAATACTTCCTATATGCAGATAACCAGTTGGGCTAGGAGAAAATCTTGTTATAATACTCATTAATATTAATTATTATGATTATTAAATAAAATTATAACGATATATTATAATTAATAGTAATTCAACTAGTAATTTATTATTAATTAATATATTGACTAAAATAATAGTTAAATATACTATTAATATTAATATTTTAAGGTGATTAGCTCAGTTGGTAGAGCACCTCTCTTACAAGGAGGAGGTCGACGGTTCGATTCCGCCATCACCTATTTATTTTATAAATTTAATGTTTTATGAATAAAAAAAAGGTTATTATTGGATTATCTGGTGGTGTTGATTCTTCTGTTTCCGCTTGGTTACTACAACAAAAAGGGTATTATGTTGAAGGTTTATTTATGAAAAATTGGGAAGATGATGATACTGTATATAACTGTACTTCTGCTCAAGACTTATATGATACAGAAGTAGTATGTAAAACATTAAATATTAAACTAAATATTGTTAATTTTTCCTATGAATATTGGGAAAATGTATTTAAGTTATGTTTAGTTTACTATAAACTTGGTTATACTCCTAATCCTGATATTTTATGTAATAAGGAGATAAAATTTAAAGTTTTTCTTAATTTTGCTTTAAAAGAATTAGGAGCTGATTATATTGCAACTGGTCATTACGCTCGTTCAGTTATTACTAATAATAATTACTCTCTATTAAGAGGTATTGATAAAAATAAAGATCAGAGTTACTTTTTGTATACTATAAATAATGATATATTAAGAAAAGTTTTATTTCCTGTTGGAAACTTAACAAAATTTCAAGTTAGGAGTATTGCTAATAAAATTAATTTATCTAATGCAAATAAAAAAGATTCTACTGGTATATGTTTTATAGGTAAAAAAAAATTTAGTAACTTTATTAGTAGATATTTAAAATCTAAACCTGGAAGAATTAAATCTGTTAGCGGTGAAATTTTAGGTAATCATAATGGATTAATATACTATACTATTGGCCAACGTAAAGGTATAGGTATAGGTGGTATTTCTGGTATGCTTAATAAGCCTTGGTATGTTGTTAATAAAGATATTATAAATAATGTATTAATAGTTACTCAAGATCATAAAGATAAGAAATTAATGTCAAATATAATAATTGTTAATCAAGTTAATTGGATTAATCAGAAAAAATTATATAAACCATTGCAATGTACTGCAAAAGTACGTTATCAACATAAAGACGTAAAATGTTTAGTAATACCAAAAAAAAATAACCTTTTAGTATATCTTTATGAATCAGTATTAGCAGTAACTCCAGGACAATCAATAGTATTTTATTTATCAGAATATTGTTTAGGAGGAGGTTTTATAAAAAGATGTATTTTATGTGAATAAGAGATAATTTTTAGTTTATTAATTGTAGAATAGAATTAGCTTTACTAAAAATTACTTTAATAAATATTTTTATTATATTAATATATTGGTGATTAGTGTATTGTATTACAAAGAATTTTAAATATTTAAAATAATATATGTTCAATAATTTATCAAATAAATTAGGTAAAATAATTAATAGTATTAGTAATAAAAGTTTATTATCTAAATATAACATTAGTGATTCAATAAAAAAAATAAAAATTACTCTTCTTGAATCAGACGTATCATTATTAGTAGTAGATGATATTATTAATAGAATAAAACTTAGAATTAAGGAAAATAATAATATTAGTTTTACTAATAGTGAACAATTTATTAATGTTATACATCAAGAATTAGTTAATACTATAAAAAATAGCACTAAAATATCATTAATAAATAAATTAAAATCTATGTTATTAATTGGAGCTCCAGGATCAGGAAAAACTACTAATCTTGTTAAAATAGGTAAACTAATACAAGATACAGGTAAGAAAGTACTGATTACGTCTATTGATATCTATAGACCTGCTGCATTTACTCAATTAAAATTATTATCTAAGTTAGTTAATATAGATTATCTACTAATAAATAACTGTTTTGATTCAATAGATATTATTAAACAAGTATTAGTTTATTTTAAATCAAAAAAATATGATATGTTATTAGTTGATACTGCTGGTAAAATTTACAGTAATGATTATATAGACAATATAAAAGAGATAAGTAGTTTGTTAGAATTAAATGAAATTATGTTGGTTACAGATATTACTATAGGTCAAGATATTGTTAATGTAGCTAAAAATATAAATAATCATCTATTGATTGATAGTATTATGATAACTAAAATGGATAGTGATGCTAAAGGTGGTGCTATATTATCACTAAAACATATAATAAATAGCCCGATAAAATTTATTAGTACTGGAGAAAAAATTAATGAAATAGAATTATTTAATCCAAATAAGATAATAGATAGAATATTAGGTACAGTAAATACATCATCATTAAATAGTATTAGTTATGATTTAAGTAAGAAAAATAGTAAAATTGATAATGATTTTAATTTATCTGACTTTTTAAAACAACTAAAAAGAATTAATAGAATTAGTGGTATAAATGGTATTTTAAATAAAATACCTGGTATCACTAATATATTTGGTAATATTAAATATGGTATTAATCAAATTGATAATAAATTTTTAATTAAAACAGAAGCTGTAATAAATTCAATGACTAATATAGAAAGAAATAGTCCATTTATAATAAAGAGTTCACATAAAAAACGTATATCTAAAGGATCTGGTGTTAGTATTCAAGACATTAATATATTATTGAAACAATTTTTTTTAGTTCAAAAAACAGTAAAAAAAGTAAAGAATAATAATTTTTTTAGAATATTAAAAAATATGAATAAATTAGTTACAAATAAATTTTATAGAAAGTAATGTATTATAAATAAAATATTTTAATGTAAGTCATAATTATGATAAGAATTAGATTGTCTCGTTGTGGAATAAAAAATAAACCATTTTATCATGTTGTTGTTACTGATATAAGAAATTCTCGTGATGGTCGTTTTATTGAGCGTATTGGATTTTTTAATCCAAGAATTAATAAAAATAACTTAATATATATAAATATTGATCGATTAAAATATTGGAAATCTTGTGGTGCTTCTATATCAAATAGAGTTTTATATATATTAAATAATTATTATAGTAATCAATTTTAATGATACATAAGTTATATAATCCAGTAATAGTTGGTAAAATAGGATCTACTTATGGAATATTTGGATGGTTAAAATTATATTCTTTTACAAGGAAAAGAACAGATATTTTTTCTTATCAACCACTATTTATTAAAAGTATTAATAATAATTGGAAAAAATTAGAAATTAGCTATTGGAAATTTAGTAGAAATTATATAATATTAAAAATTAATAATATTAATAGTAAAGAAAATGCTAAATTATTAACTAATTATTATGTTTTTATTGATAAGAAACAATTACCGTTATTAAATAATAATGAATATTACTGGTTAGATATTATTGGTTTAACAGTAATGAATACAAAAAATTATCTTTTAGGTGTAGTTTCTGATATTATAGAAACCAAAGCGAATGATGTTTTAGTTATTAGTAAAAATATTAGTGATTACTTTAATATTTATAAAAGATTTATTCCGTATTTACAAAATGAAATTATAAAAGAAATAGATATAAAAAACAGAATTATAACTGTTCTTTGGGATCCTAATTACTAATAGAGTTATTATTTATGTTAATAAGTATAATTGGTTTAATACCTGAAATATTTAATTCATTTAATGAATATGGTATAGTAAAGAAAGCTATAAAGAAAAAAGTTTTATCAATAAATTATATTAATATTCGTAATTTTACTAAAAATAATTATCATTCAGTAGATGATAAACCATATGGTGGTGGATCAAGTATGGTAATTAAATTTGATCCTGTTTATCAGGCTATTTCTTATGCTAAAAAAAATACTGATAATAAAACAAGAGTTATATATTTATCACCACAAGGAAAAAAAATAAATCAAAATGATATAAATAGATTATCTGATAATAAACACATAATAATAATATGTGGACGTTACAAAGGTATAGATGAAAGATTAATTATTAAGGAAGTTAATGAAGAGTTATCTATCGGCGATTATATTATTAGTAATGGAGAATTAGCTGCTATGATACTAATAGATGCAATGTGTAGAATATTACCTAATATTATTAGATATGAATCTTTAGTAGATAATTCTTTTCATGACGGATTATTAAGTTATCCTCAGTATACACGACCTAAAGTAATAAATAATATGTCAGTACCACAAGTTTTATTATCTGGTGATCATAATAAAATAAATAAATGGAAGTTAAAACAATCTATTGGTCGTACCTTTTTAAGGAGACCAGATCTATTAAATAAAATTACTTTATCTAACGAACAAAAACAATTACTACTAGAATTTAAAAAAGAAAATAATTTAATATTGTAATTAAATTTAATTATTTTGATAATATTTATTTATGAATAAAATTGATATTATAAAATTGGTAGAAAAAAAATATCTTAGAAATGATATTCCTAACTTTAAAACTGGTGACACAGTACAGGTTAAAGTGTGGATATTAGAAGGAGATAAAAAAAGGATACAATCTTTTGAAGGAATAGTTATTAGTATTCATAATAATAGATTAAACTCTTCGTTTACTATA
This sequence comes from Candidatus Lightella neohaematopini, assembly GCA_025728545.1. Classification (GTDB taxonomy): domain Bacteria; phylum Pseudomonadota; class Gammaproteobacteria; order Enterobacterales; family Enterobacteriaceae; genus Lightella; species Lightella neohaematopini_B. Next base: position 2,791 of record JAOBJL010000001.1, on the reverse strand, counting down.
CGTAGATATTCTAATAATGAAAATATAGAACGAATATTTTTACTACATTCTCCAATTATTTATGATATAATTGTTAAACGTTGCGGTTTTGTACGTAGATCAAAATTATATTATTTACGTAAATTATCTGGAAAAGCTGCTCGTATAAAAGAAAAGATAAAACATAGCGGTAAGTAATTTTTATTTATAAAATTATACTTTTAGTTATATATTATATAGATACTGTATGATTACCCCAAACAAACTTAAAAAAATTCTTCCAATAAATAAAATTACTAAAAATTTTATTTTAAAATCTAGAGAAACTATTATAAATATTATTAATGGTAAAGATCCAAGATTATTGATTATATGTGGACCATGCTCAATTCATGAAATAAAATCTGCTATTGATTATGGTACAAGATTAAAATTTTTATCAAAAAAATTTATTAATAAATTATACATTGTAATGAGAGTATATTTAGAAAAATCTCGTACTATTTATGGTTGGAAAGGATTAATTAATGATCCATATATTAATCAATCTTTTGATATAGAATCGGGACTATTTATAGCTCGTAATTTATTATTACATTTATTAAAATTAGAATTACCAATAGCTACAGAAATTTTATCTATAAATAATTATCAATATATTAATGATTTAATTAGTTGGGGTTCAGTAGGAGCTAGAACTGTTGAATCTCAAATCCATCGAGAAATGGTTTCTGGTATATCTATACCAGTAGGATTTAAAAATAATACTGATGGTAATATAACAAAAGCTATAAATGCTATAATGGCATCTAGATTAAAACATAGTTTTATTAATATTAATCAGCACGGAAAAATCAATATCGTTAATACTAATGGTAATTGTAATAGTCATATTATTTTACGGGGGGGTAAGACACCAAATTATTATAATGATAATATATATTTCTGTAAACGAAAAATGACTAATTTAGGTTTACCAACTGCGTTATTAATAGATTGTAGTCATGGTAATGCAAATAATAATTATTTAAATCAACTGAAAGTTGCTAGATTTATACTAAAACAAATTAATAATAATAATAATCATGATATTATTGGGATTATGTTAGAAAGTAATATAAATTCTGGTAATCAAAAATTAAATTCATCTAAACATTTAAAATACGGAGTTTCTATTACTGACCCATGTATTAATTGGGATACTACTAACGAAATATTATTTGAAATATATAATAATTTATCTACTAGAATAATTAAGTAATTTAATAATTTCTTATATTAAGTTGTAAATAAGAATATTTAATTATTGGTTCTATCATTTTTATTATTTTTTTATCATCAATATAATTAATAATTTCGTTAGATCTATTAATTACGGCAATATAATTATGACGATAAAAATAATACTTAATAATGCTAATCTTTTTTTTTAATATTATCTTTCTAGTATACAGAAAATAATAATTTAATAACTTATTATTTTTAAATTTTGAATTATTTTTTAAAGTATTAAAAATTTTAAATGCATGTAATATATTTTGATAATTATATTTATTTAAGCTAAATAATCTACCTTGATATAACTTAACATAAATTAACCCTTTTAAGTATATTAATTTATTAATATCATATATTTTAGAATATTTTTTTATGAATATATCAATGATAGTTAATAACTTATGTAATTTTTTTAAATTAAAATTATTAATTATTAATTTTTCATTAACATTTTTTTTATATTTATAAATTTTATTATATTCAATATTGTTATTTATATAATCATATTGCTTTGCTAAAGTTACATTAGTATTGATAAATAATAATATGAAAATATAATACTTTTTAAATAAAGACATAAACATACCTTAAAATATTAACTGATGAAAATAAATAATATTTCTTACATTCTTAAAAAAGAGCAAAATGGAAAAAGATTAGATAAAGTAATTACAAAATTAATTAAAGTATATTCTAGAACAAAAATAAAATATTTTATATTAAAAAATTTAGTAAAAGTTAATGGTAATATTATATCTGATCCTAGTAAAAAAGTATTTATTAATGATAAAATAGAGCTTAATATTAATTTTTCTAATAATTATGTTTTTACGCCTAAAAATATTAAATTAAACATTATTTATGAAGATGAAAATTTACTAATAATAAATAAACATAATAATTTTATTATGTATTCTAATAACGAAAAAAAACACAATACAATGTTAAATGCTATATTATATCATTATCCATTAAATATTAATTTACCTAGAGTAGGTATTGTTCATAGATTAGATAAAGACACAACTGGTATATTAGTAATAGCAAAAAACTTATTTACACAATATAAATTAACACAATTAATAAAAAATAAAGAAATAACTAAAGAATACTTAGCAATAGTACATGGACATACTAAAAAATATGGATCTATAATTAAACCAATATCTAGAAATATACATAATCGAACTTGTATGAAGATATGTAATTATGGAAAATTAGCTATCACTCATTACAAAGTTATAAAATATTTTAAAGATTATACTTACTTACGTATAATATTAGAAACTGGTAGAACTCATCAAATTAGAGTACATATGTCGTATATTAATCATCCAATATTAGGTGATTTAAAATATAATAATACTTTTAAGAGTAGAGAAAGTAATTTAAAATTTATTAGACAAGCATTACATTCTTATAAAATAAAATTTAATTATCCATTTAATAATGGTAGTAGAGTATGGTACGCTTACCTACCAGATGATATGAAAATTTTATTAAAAAAGTTATCTAATTAATATTTTTTATATAA
>JAOBJL010000006.1 GCA_025728545.1 Candidatus Lightella neohaematopini | reverse complement strand
TAAAACAACTTAGGTGTTATAAGGTTAAATTCTCACGGGCAATTAGTATCAGTTAGCTTAATACTTCGCAGTACTTACACACCTGACCTATCAACGTTATAGTCTTTAACGGCCCTTTAGGAGGTCTTCCTCTGGGAAGACTAATCTTAAGGAAAGCTTCCCGCTTAGATGCTTTCAGCAGTTATCTTGTCCGTACTTAGCTACCGGGCAATACCATTGGCATGATAACCCGAACACCATAGGTACGTCCACTCCGGTCCTCTCGTACTAGGAGTAGCTCCTCTCAATCTTCCAACGCCCACGGCAGATAGGGACCGAACTGTCTCACGACGTTCTAAACCCAGCTCGCGTACCACTTTAAATGGCGAACAGCCATACCCTTGGGACCTACTACAGCCCCAGGATGTGATGAGCCGACATCGAGGTGCCAAACACCGCCGTCGATATGAACTCTTGGGCGATATCAGCCTGTTATCCCCGGAGTACCTTTTATTCGTTGAGCGATGGCCTTTCCATACAGAACCACCGGATCACTAAGACCTGCTTTCACATCTGCTCGAATTGTCACTCTCGCAGTTAAGTTAGCTTATGCCTTTATACTAAACTTACGATATCCGACCGTAATTAGCTAACCTTTGTACTCCTCCGTTACTTTTTAGGAGGAGACCGCCCCAGTCAAACTACCCACCAGACACTGTCTTTAATCCGGATTACGGATTTAAGTTAGAATATCAAATATTAAAGGGTGGTATTTCAACGTTGACTCCATACTAACTAGCGTTAATACTTCATAGTCTCCCACCTATTCTACACATTAATAATCAATATTCAATATCAAGTTATAGTAAAGGTTCACGGGGTCTTTCCGTCTTGCCGCGGGTACGCCGCATCTTCACGGCGATTTCAATTTCACTGAGTCTCAGGTGGAGACAGTCTGGCCATCATTACGCCATTCGTGCAGGTCGGAACTTACCCGACAAGGAATTTCGCTACCTTAGGACCGTTATAGTTACGGCCGCCGTTTACCGGGGCTTCGATCAAAAGCTATTATAAAAATATAATAACCTCCTCAATTAACCTTCCGGCACCGGGCAGGCGTCACACTGTATACCTCCACTTACGTGTTTGCACAGTGCTGTGTTTTTAATAAACAGTTGCAGCCAGCTATTATCTGCGACTAACTTCAGCTCCAAAAGTATTTTTTTCACCTACATGTTAGTGTGCCTTCTTCCGAAGTTACGGCACCATTTTGCCTAGTTCCTTCACCTGAGTTCTCTCAAGCGCCTTAGTATTCTCTACCTAACTACCTGTGTCGGTTTGTGGTACGAGTAAATATTACTTAACGTTTAGAGGATTTTCTTGTAAGTATAGCATCAATTCCTTCATCACCTTAGTGATCCGTCATCACACCTTAGTGTTAAATAAGAAATACTTTTTATTTATTTCTCCACCTACATGCTTAAACCGAAAACCGTTACTCGGCGAATTTAGCTTTCTTCGTCCCCCCATCACAAATAATATTTAGTACAGGAATATTAACCTGTTATCCATCGACTACGCCTTTCGGCCTCATCTTAGGTGTCGACTTACCCTGCTTCGATTAACGTTGAACAGGAAACCTTAGTTTTTCGGCGAATAGGTTTTTCACCTATTTTATCGTTACTCATGTCAGCATTCGCACTTCTGATATCTCCAATATACTTTACAATATATCTTCACAGACTTACAGAACGCTCCTCTACCCAATAAAAAAATTATTGTATACTACAAAAAAATAATAATTATTTTATTGCCGCAGCTTCGGTACATAATTTAGCCCCGTTAAATCTTCCGCATAGGCTGACTCGACTAGTGAGCTATTACGCTTTCTTTAAATGATGGCTGCTTCTAAGCCAACATCCTAGCTGTCTATGCCTTCCCACATCGTTTTCCACTTAATTATGATTTTGGGACCTTAGCTAGCGATCTGGGTTGTTTCCCTTTCCACAATGGATGTTAGCACCCACTGTGTGTCTCCCGTGATAATATTCTATGGTATTCGGAGTTTGCATTGATTTGGTAATTCTATATGAATCCCTAATCGAAACAGTGCTCTACCCCCATAGATAAACACGAGGCGCTACCTAAATAGCTTTCGAGGAGAACCAGCTATCTCCCGGTTTGATTGGCCTTTCACCCCTAACCACAAGTCATCCGCTAATTTTTCAACATTAGTCAGTTCGGTCCTCCAATTAGTGTTACCTAATCTTCAACCTGCTCATGGTTAGATCACCGGGTTTCGGGTCTATATACTGCAACTTAACGCCTGATTATGACTCGGTTTCCCTACGGCTCCCTTTGAATAAGTTAACCTTGCTACAGAATATAACTCGCTGACCCATTATACAAAAGGTACGCAGTCACATATATATGAATTATATATGCTCCTACTGATTGTACGTATATAGTTTCAGGTTCTATTTCACTCCCCTAACCGGGGTTCTTTTCGCCTTTCCCTCACGGTACTAGTTCACTATCGGTTAATTAGTAGTATTTAGTCTTAGAGGATGGTCCCCCTATCTTCAAACAAGATAACACGTGTCTCGTTCTACTTATTAAAGTACATTAATGCAATTATTTTAAGATACTGGGCTATCACCTATTATTGCTAGTTTTTCCAAACTATTCTCCTAATAAATGCATTAATTAATATACTTTAGACTGATCCCTGTTCGCTCGCCACTACTAAGGGAATCTCATGTTGATTTATTTTCCTCAAGATACTTAGATGTTTCAGTTCTCTTGGTTCGCTTCATTAAACTATGAATTCATTTAATGATGATACTATTGTATCGGGTTACCCCATTCGGATATCGTCGGATATTAGCACCTCTTATCGATTCACCGACGCTTTTCGCAGATTAGCACGTCCTTCATCGCCTCTAATTACCTAGGCATCCACTATACACGCTTAGTAACTTAACCTTATAACCCTAAGTTGTTTTGTTAGAGAAACTATTATTTATATATTTTTAAAGAGCTTAAATTTTAATACATATGAGTGGCGTATAGTACGCCTTTTTTTAATTGTGTCAAGATA